>VGRB01000517.1 GCA_016875475.1 Deltaproteobacteria bacterium | reverse complement strand
GTGGGCCCGGGGCGGACGAACGGTGCAACGGGCTCGACGACGACTGCGACGGGGCCGTGGACGATCCCGGCGCGGACGGGTGCACGCCGTTCCTCCGCGACGCGGACCGGGACGGGTACGGGCTCGCCGGCGACACCGAGTGCCGGTGCGGCCCGGGCGCGCCCTACGACGTGAAGCAGCCGGGGGACTGCGACGACGGGGCCGCGGACGTCCAGCCCGGCGCGGCCGAGGACTGCGACGGGCTGGATGACGACTGCGACTCGCTGACGGACGAGGAGAACGCGGCGGGGTGCGCTCCGCACTTCCTGGACGCGGACGGCGACGGGTGGGGCACGACGGCCCACCGGTGCCTGTGCGCGCCGGCCGGCGACTGGCGGGCGGGGAAGCCGGGGGATTGCAACGACCTGTCCGCCGCGGTGAGCCCCGGCGCGACCGAGGCCTGCAACGGCGCGGACGACGATTGCGACGGCGCGATCGACGAGGAGGGCGCGGACGGCTGCAAGCCGTACTTCCTCGACCACGACGGGGACGCATGGGGGCAGACCGGCGCGTCGCGCTGCCTGTGCGCGGCGGACGGGAAGCACTCGGCGCCCGCGGGGGGGGACTGCAACGACGCGGACGCCGCGGCGTACCCGGGCGCGGCCGAGGCGTGCGACGGGCACGACGACGACTGCGACGGCACCGTGGACGAGGAGGGCGCGGCCGGGTGCGCCGTGTTCAACCTCGACCAGGACCGCGACGGCTGGGGGCGGGCCGGCGCGACGAGGTGCACGTGCGCGGCCGCGGCGCCGTACGACGTGACGGGGGCGGGTGACTGCGACGACGCCGACGCCGCGGCGCACCCGGGCGCGGCCGAGGCGTGCGACGGGCACGACGACGACTGCGACGGCGCGGTCGACGAGGAGGACGCGGCGGGCTGCGTGCCCTGGTACCTCGACGCGGACGGCGACGGGTACGGCCCGGCCGCCTCGGCGCGGTGCCTGTGCGCCGCGACGCCGACGCACCGCGCCAGGACCCCGGGGGACTGCAACGAGGACGACGCCGCGGTCAACCCGGGCGCGACCGAGGCCTGCAACGGGCGGGACGACGACTGCGACGGCGCCGCGGACGAGCGGGACGCGGCCGGGTGCGTCGCGCACTACGTCGACTCGGACGGGGACGGGTACGGCGTCGCGGAGGGCAGCCTCTGCCTGTGCGGGCCGTCGGGCAAGCACACGGCGACCGTGGCGGGGGACTGCGACGACGCGGAGCCGGCGGTCCGTCCGGGCGGGGCCGAGGCGTGCAACGGCCGCGACGACGACTGCGACGCGGCGACCGACGAGGAGGGCGCGGCCGGCTGCTCGACGCGCTACCTGGACGCGGACGGCGACGGGTACGGGATCGCCGGCGATTCCAAGTGCTTGTGTGCCGCATCGGGCAGGTACTCCGCGACCGCGGCGGGGGACTGCGACGATACCGCGTCCGCGGTCCACCCGGGCGCGGCCGAGGTCTGCAAGAACGGTGCGGACGAGGACTGCGACGGCGCGATCGACGAGGAGGGCTGCCTCGGGTGCACGACGTTCCGCCTGGACGCGGACGGCGACACCTACGGCGCGCCGGGGCCGACGCGCTGCCTGTCCGCGGCGGACGGCGCCTGGAGCGCGACGCGTGGGGGGGATTGCGACGACGCTGCGGCCGCGGTCAACCCGGGCGCGGCCGAGGCGTGCAACGGGCGGGACGACGACTGCGACGCCGCGATCGACGAGGAGGGCGCGACCGGGTGCGTCGGCTACTACCTCGACCAGGACGGGGACCACTACGGCGTGTCCGGTCAGTCGAGGTGCCTTTGCGCGGCCTCGGCGCCGTGGTCCGCGAGGGTCGGTGTCGACTGCCTGGACACGGACGCGTCGGTCCACCCGGGCGCGGCCGAAGGCTGCAACGGCCGGGACGACGACTGCGACGGCGCGACCGACGAGGAGGGCGCGACCGGCTGCACGCTCTGGTACTACGACGGCGACGGCGACGGGGCCGGCGCGCCGGGCCAGGCGAGGTGCCTGTGCGCGGCCGCGGCGCCGTGGTCCGCGATTGCGGGGAACGACTGCGACGACGCGCAGGCGACCGTGAACCCCGGCGCGACCGAGGCGTGCAACGGGCGGGACGACGACTGCGACGGCGCGGCGGACGAGGACGGCGCGACCGGGTGCGTGGTCCGGTTCCGGGACGGCGACGGCGACCACTGGGGCGTCTCGTCGGACTCCCGGTGCTCCTGCGCGGCATCGGGGGCCTACACGGCCACGGTCGGGGGGGACTGCAACGACGCCTCCGCGGCCGTGAGCCCGGCCGCGACCGAGGCCTGCAACACGATCGACGACGACTGCGACGGCTCGGCCGACGAGGAGGGCGCGACCGGGTGCACGATCCTTTACTGGGACAACGACTCGGACAGCTACGGCGCGAGCGCGAACTCGAAGTGCCTCTGCTCGCCGCGCGACAAGTACACGGCCGCGATCGGCGGCGACTGCAACGACGGGGACGCGACCGTGAGCCCGGGCGCCGCGGAGGCGTGCAACAACCGCGACGACGACTGCAACGGCGCGACGGACGGGCAGTCCCAGGCGTGCTCCACGGCGTGCGGCAGCGGCACGCAGTCGTGCTCCGGGGGCGTGTGGGGCGCGTGCTCGGCCACGGCGCCGAAGCAGTGCACCAACTGGTCGAGCTGCGCGGTCGAGTCGATGTGCGTGACCGCGTGCCCGGCCGCGCCGTCCGAGGCCTGCAACGGCGCGGACGACAACTGCAACGGGGCTGCGGACGAGACGTTCGGTTGCGTGCGCGGCGCGACCGGGATCCAGGCGTGCGGCCTTTGCGGCACGCAGTACCGCACCTGCAACTCCGCGTGCGGGTGGGATCCATGGGGCGCGTGCCTCGGCCAGGGCTCGTGCGCGCCCGGCGAGAGGCAGACGTCCTCGTGCGGCAACTGCGGGTCCCC
>VGRB01000516.1 GCA_016875475.1 Deltaproteobacteria bacterium | reverse complement strand
ATCAGGTCCAGGACGCCCGCCGCGCGGGTACGCGTCGCGGGGTCGTCCGCGAAGTCCGCGAGGTTGAGGAGCGCCGGGACGTCCTCGTTGAAGTAGACGTTGGAGTGCCACTCGGAGAACCCGAACGTGGCCCTCTCGCGGAGCCAGCGATCGACCCGCGGCCGCGCGCGGTCCACGTGCCCGCGTCCCGTGATCCCGGCGTTCGGGAAGCCCGTGTCCGGGAACAGGAGCCCGGCGATCAGCTCGTTCGAGTGGTACAGGATCTGGTGGTTCTCGCTCCAGTAGCACATGCGCCCCTTCCCGGGCTCGTCCAGCCAGTACTTGAACCCGAGCACCGTGCGCTCGATGCGGGCGCGCGTCGCCTCGTCCAGCGCGTGCGTTCCCCGGTCGAGCCAGAGCATCCGCAGCAGCGACGCGACCGCGAAGTCGGACGTGTCCTTGCGGGCGTCCACCTTGTCGCAGGCCGCCGCGATCACGTCCGCGTTCACCGGTGCCTGCAGCGCGACGCGACACACCTGCGCGTGGAGGCCCCCCTTCCCGCGGCCGCCGCCCTCAAAGCAGGCGTCGAGCCACCGGGCCTTCCGGTCCAGGAACCCCTGGGAAGGCTCGAGCGCGACCTCGCGCCAGCCGTCGCCGGCGGGCGTGTCGGGCGCCGCCCCCGGGCCGCTGCTCGCGGCGCACCCGGCGCATGCGACGACGAAGGAGAGGGCATGGGCGAGACACCGCTTTCGGCTCATTCCATCCCCGGCATGTCGGGTGCCAGGCCGTTGCCCTGGATCACCCGGCGGTAGAGGTCCGCGGAGCCGCGAGGCGTCCGCGCCTGCGTGGTGAAGTCCACCGCGAACAGCCCGAACTTCATCGTGTATCCGTCTGCCCACTCGTAGTTGTCGAGCAGGGACCAGTGCAGGTAGGCGCGCACGTCCATCCCGTCCTCGATCGCGCGGTGGACCTGTGCGACGTGCCGGACGAGGTACGCGGGGCGCAGGTCGTCGTCCCGGTCCGCGACGCCGTTCTCGGACACGGCCAGCGGCAGCCCGTAGGGGGCCATCTCGGCGAGGGCCTGGTACAGCCCGGGGGGGTAGACCTCGTTCCCGTTGTCGCCGGCTTCCGGCGACGGCGCCCCGCACTGCATGCCGCGCAGGCAGGGGATCGCGTCGACGTTGGGGACGAGCCCGGGCGCGGGGACCACGAAGACCCGGTTGTAGTAGTTCACGCCGATCACGTCCACGCGGCCCGCCAACTCCGCGAACACGCCCTCGGCCAGCCCGTCCGGCGCGCCGTCCGTGCGGCCGTCGAAATCCAGGTCGAGCGCGCCGCGGACCAGCGCGTCCACCCAGCTCCGGTTGTAGAACCGGTCCCAGCGCGCGGCCGCGGCGACCGAGGCCTGGTCCGCCGGGTCGGCCGGGAACGTCGGGCTCATGGCGTGGACGAGCCACACCGTCGTCGGGCGCCCGTCGCCGTCGGCGTCCACACCGTCGCGCTCGCGGATGGCGTCGGCGGCCGCGGCGTTCGCGAACACCGCAGCCCGGTACGTGCGGCGCAGCCGCGTCAGGTCGTTCAGCGCGCCCCCCGGGTACGCGTTCACCAGCCCGAGCCCGACCACGTAGACCATGGACTCGTTCTGCGGGTTCCAGTCGTCCACGAGGTCCCCGAGCCGGGCCGCGACCTCGCCCGCGTATCGCGAGAACCTGTCCGCGATCCCCGGATCCGCCCAGCCGCCCGCGGCGGCGACCCAGCGCGGGTTCGTGAAGTGATGCAGCGTGACGAGCGGCTCCATGCCCGCATCGCGCACGGCCCGAACTACGTCCCGGTAGTGGGCCAGCGCCGCGTCGTCGAATCGGCCTTCCTCCGGCTCGATCCGTGCCCACTCGACGGACATGCGGAACACGCGCGCGCCGAGCCCGGCCGCGAGCCCGACGTCCTCCTGCCACCGGTTCCAGGAATCGCAGGCCTCCCGGTACGCCGGGGTCGAGGCCGTCGGGATCCAGTCGGTGTAGTCGTTCTCGACGTGACCCTCGGTCTGGAACGCGGAGGTCGCCACTCCCCAGCGGAAGCCGGCCGGGAACCCGAGCGTGCCGTCCGCGACAGCGGCCCCCCCCGCGTCCGGCGCCGCGTCGCCCCCCGCGTCGGTGCAGGCACCGGCCGCCGCGAGCCAGGCGGCCAGCAGCACGATCGAGGCGGCGCGTCCCACGTCCACGCTCCGGCGTTTCCCAGCGGAATGATGCCCCCCGGCCGGACGGCGCGCAACCCGCCCCCGGCGGCGCCGTGCCCCCTGTCGCTGGCCAATCCGCCGTCCGTGCTGAAACCGTGGCGTTTCCTGGGTGGCCGCGATACCGTTCGCGACCCTGCTGGCGCTCCTCGGAATCCTCCCTTCCACCGCGCCTTCGACCCTCCAGACGTCGCGGCACCTGGCCAGGGAGAATCCGGCCCTGCGGCAGCGGCTCGCCATCCTGATGAGAACCTCGCCGAGACCCAGGTTGCGGACCTCGCCGTGGGTCGTGCAGCAGTTGCGCTTCGGCGTTCCCAGGCGACGAAGTGCCTCGACACCTCATCCACGACCGCGACCGTGTCTTCCGTGTTCGGCTCCCGTGCCCGGGCCGACCCGATCGCGATGACGCAGTACGCGTCGAGTGCCTCAAGACCGTCGTCTCGAACCTCGTCGCGACGATCACCCGCTACGATTCCGACTGCTCGCGACACGATCCGGTCGCTCCTCAACCGGACGGGAACCCGTCGTGGAGGGCGGATGGAATGGTGGCGAAGCACAGGAGCGCAGAACCCCTCCCGCGGCGGGCACGCGGGAATCCCACGACGCGACTGCGACATCGTGCGGCCGCTCGTCGACGCGTGCGTCGGGACGGGGCGGGACCGGCGCCGTCCCTACGGCGCCGGGACGCGGGCGATGCGGTCGGCGGCAGGGGGGACCACGGGCGAGCGGGGCGGCAGCCAGGCCTCCAGCGCCGCGA
>VGRB01000515.1 GCA_016875475.1 Deltaproteobacteria bacterium | reverse complement strand
GTTGCGGCCGCCCTGGGCCCCCTTTGCGGCCCGGGGGCCGCAAAGGGGATCCGCGAAACCGCTCGGCCATCCGCTCGCCCCCGGCTGCGTCGGACCGACGATTTGGGTACGGGCCCCGGGGTATTGCGCCGGGATCACCGTGGGCGTATGCTCGCGACAAGAGTTCGGGGTGTCGCGGGGCGTGCGGGCGGATCGCTCGCCCCGGCACGGCTGGTGCGCGGTTCGTTTCGGGGGCCCCGACGGGGGCCGCAGAAGGAGGAGAGGAACCATGGCAACCGACACGTTCTCGTCCTACCCGTACACGACCACGGTCTACTCTGCCCAGGAAACCATCGTCCAGCACGAGAGCGACGGCTTCAAGGTCACCTTCCCGTCCGGCATGTTCTCGGCGAACGCCAGCATCCGGATCAGCAAGGTCAGCCTCCAGCCGATGCTCTACCTCCGGCAGGCGTGCACCCAGTTCTTCTGCTGGAAGATCGAGTGGTTGAGCGGCGGCACCGTCAGCGGCTCCCGTGCGACCTGGTCGATCGGCATCCCGTACAAGAGCTCGCTCGACTCGGCCAAGGGCAAGAGCTCGTTCAACGTCTACAAGGACAACGCCGGCGCAATCAGCGACACGGACCCGGGCGCGTGGATCCCCGCGCCGACGAAGGGGTCGCAGGTCGGGTACTCGCAGTACGGCAGCTTCAGCGGCGACTACTTCAGGACCGGGTCGGGCACGCTGAACGCCTTCCAGATCCAGGTGGGCATCTCGTCGTACGTGCACTCCTGACCCCCGGCCGGGCGCCCACCCGGGCCGCGCCGCCGCGGTGATGTATCATCCTCCGGTGATGGGCGACGACCCCCGGCTCTGGTTCCGCTGCTCCTGCTCGAACGCGCTGTCCGCTCCGCCGGAGTGGCGCGGCCGCACCGCCAGGTGCCCGGCCTGCTCGGCCGCGCTTCGCGTGCCGGAGTCCGGTGACGCGGAGGTGGCCGCCGCGCACGCCGGCGCGTCCCGGCGCGCGGAGATCCCGCGGTCCGGACCGTCCCCCGACGAGTGGTCGATCGAGGCCGAGGCCGAGCCCGCGGAGGGGGGAGGCCACGCGAGCACCGCCGCGGTCGAGGTGGCGCGCTCGTTCCAGCGGGAACGCCGCCGCGCCGCGCGCCGCCGGATCGTCGTTCGGGTCGCGCTCGTGGTCGGGCTCGCGGCCACGATCGGCGGCGGGCTGTGGTGGCGCAAGGTCTGGCGCGAGTGTTACTCGGCCGCGGGCCGGATGAAGAAGCGCGGCTTCGGGATGCAGATCGAGGAGGGCCGCCGGCCGGACCCGGCGTTCCAGAAGGTCATGGGCGACGTCCGCCGGGCAGAGCAGCGGTTCGAGGAAGGCGGCAGGACGCTGGAGGACGCGGAGCGGCTGCTGGTCGCGTACAGGGCGGCGATCGCCAGGGGGTCCGGGCTGCCCGACTCCTCGCACGCCTACGTGTGCAACAACGCCGCGTGGATGCTCGCGACGGCGCGGTTCGTCTCGCTGCGCGCCCCCGAGGGGTTCCGCGCGCCGAGAAGGCGGTCGAGCTGACGGCCCGCAAGAGCTGGATGTACCTGGACACGCTCGCGGAATCCCTGTGGTCGGCGGGCCGCTTCCGCGACGCGGTCAGTGTCGGTGGAGAGGCCCTGGCCGAGGCCGGCGGCTCCGCGGACGCGCCGAGCCGCGACTACCTCGCGAGGCAGCTCGCGAAGTACGAGGCCTCGGCAGGTGGCGGGACGCAGGGGCCGCACCCGGCGGGGCCCGGGCCGCCGCCCGCCGGAACCGCCGACCTGCCGTGACCGGCCGATCAGCGCCGGAACGCCACGTCCAGCTCGATCGCCGCCTGTTTCAGCTCCGCCAGGCGCCAGAGGTGGTGCGGGTGGAGGGAATAGACGGTCCGGTACTTCACGAAGAACTCGCCGCGGTGCTGCTCCCACTGCCGGATCGCCTCGCCGACGTCCGTCTCGGCCGCGAGGCACGAGCCGACCGTCATGTTGACGACCGCGCGCGTGGCGACTTCGAGGTCGCCGGCGCACGCGAGCGCGACGCGGTCGCAGGACAGCTCCATGCGGCGGCGGTGCCAGAACGCGACCGGGACGAACCACGACCCCGGGGCGAGCAGGCGCTGCGCCCAGTCCAGGTGCCCGAGCGCGTGGTGGCCCAGCTCGTGCCCCAGCAGGAACCCGAGGTCCTCGCGACGGCCGCCGCGGATGACGGAGTCCACCGCGCCCGACAGCAGCACGACCACTCGGCGGCCCGCGAGCTTCGCCGCGAAGGCGTTCCAGAGGGAGGACTGCATCACATAGACGTCCGGCTGGCGGATCCCCAGCCTGGAGGAGAAGTTCTCGGCCGCCGCGTGCAGGTCCGGGTACTGCGTCTCGGACACCCGGACGCCGTTGGTCTTCACGAAGGCGTGGATGAACGCCTCCACGGCCATGCGGGCCAGGACGGCGAATCCGATCGCGACCAGGAAGGCGGTCGCCATCAGCCCGCCGCGCGGCATCCGCAGCATCAGGACCACGTAGGCGAGCAGCGCGATCCAGACCGGGGCCGCGAAGACCCCGAGCCAGATCGCGGACGTCACCTCGCCGCGGTCGCGGACCCTGTGCAGCGGGATCGTCGCGGACGGCCACCGGCCGCCGCCGGCCGCGGACCCGTGCAGGTCCGGCGCCCGCCACCCGCACCCGGTGCACGTGTCCATGACGTCCGGGACCTCGCGACCGCACTTCGGACACAGCAGGGGTCACCTCCCGTGGCGGGCAGCCTACCCGCCGCCTCCGGCGGTGTCAAATGCCGACGGGTTCGAGCGATCCGCGCTGTGGCGCGGATCGCTCGGCGGCCGCAAGGCGGCCGCGCAAGGGGGGTGGCCCGCGCCCCGCTACGCGGGGCGGCGGGCAGGGGGGCGAGCCGCGCCCCCCTCCGATCGATGCCCCTGGGGCCTGCCGGGGTCCGGGGCGTGGGGTACGAATCTCGAAGGGTGTCGTTCGGGACCG
>VGRB01000514.1 GCA_016875475.1 Deltaproteobacteria bacterium | reverse complement strand
GGGGGCTCGCCCCCCTGCCCGCCGCCCCGCGATGCGGGGCGCGGGCCACCCCCCTTGCGCGGCCGCCTTGCGGCCGCCGAGCGCGCCGCGCCTCAGCGCGGCGCGCTCAGAGTCAGAAGAGGAACGACACGCGCGTAAGCACCGAGTACGCGGACAGCTCTCCGAGGTCCACGCCGCCGAGCGAGCCGAGGTCCTCCTTCTGGTGATAGACCGGGAGCTGGGCCGCGACCGACACCTTCAGGATCCAGAGCTTGAACTGGAGCCCGCCGGTGAAGAACAGCGCGTCGAACAGGGCCGCGTCGTTGACCGGGACCAGCCCGTTCAGCTCGGCCACCAGCCCCACGAAGAAGCGCGGCGCCAGCAGGAGGGCCGTGCCGTAGCGGAGGTACTGGATGGAGGTCTTCGCGGGGTCCCCGCGCACCGCGTGCATCGAGTCCAGCTCGATGTGCGCCTGGAGCGTGACGAGCGGCAACTCCAGCCCGGCGACGAGGTACGGCGCGATCGTCATGTAGCCGTAGACGTACTTCGGCGCCTGGAACAGGTCGGTGAGCGCCGCGGCCTGGGAGCCCTCCATCGCGCTCGGCAGGTAGAGCGCGAGCCCGCCCCCGACCGCGAGCGACGCCACGCCGAACGTCCACTGGTATCCGGACTTCGCCTCCAGGCCCATGTTGCCCATGTACGCGTCCGTGCCCGCGTCGCGCACGGCCATGGTGAACGGCGCGCTCGCCCGCAGCTCGATCCACTTCAGGTTCACGTCGGCGAACGGCTCCATCAGGATGTTCACCGCGTCCTGGGACGCTAGCTTGCGCGACAGCGCGACCGCGGTCTGCCGGTCCGACGCCGGGACCTTGGACACGTACTTGACGATCGCCTGCTGCTCCGTCGGGTCGGACACGCCGGCGGCGGCGAGTGCCTGCTTGAACGCGGCCGAGGCCGGGTCCGCGGCCGAGTCCTGGATCGCGTCCCACTGCGAGTCCGGGATCGACCCGAGCGTGTCCATCGCGACGGCGGCGTTCGACCGCACCTCGGCCTCGCACGCCTTGTTCCCCTTGCACGCGGACCTGACCGCCTCGTCGACGAGCGTGTCCTTCTGCGAGGACAGGACCGCGTTCATCGGGGAGACCGCGGCGTTCAGGCCGACCGTGACCTTGCGGTCCCCCGCGGGCAGCTTGACGCTCCGGCCGACCAGCAGCTCCGTGCCCCCGAACGGGTCCGCGAGCGCGGGTGCCGCCGTCGCGCCGAGCACGAGGAACGCCGCCGCCACCCCCGCAGCCGCCGAACCGGCCGCCGCCGAACGCCCCGCCGCCGCAACCCCACGCACGAGACGCATCCCCGCACCTCCCGGACCGGAGCCTTCGGACAGGATAGCGCATGGTCCGCCGGAGTGCCCAATCGGCGCCCGGGCTGTACCCGGGCGTGCAACCAGGCCCGTCCGGGCCGCCGCCGTCCGGCCCCGATGGGGCGCCGCGGGAGTCACCGCGGCAGGCGGCGGTCCAGCGCCTCGTCGAGAAGGCGGCACGCGTCCGCCTCCAGGCGGGCGTCGAGCAGCGAGGGCACCCGGAACAGGACGGCGATCCTGGCTCCCCGGCGTGGCGGCCCTCGGGTTGCAGGGCCCTGGGCGCGAACACGCCGAGGATGGCGCACTACCCGGACGACCCGCGGGTCTACGATCTGTGCGACGAGATCGGCCTGCTGGTCTGGTCCGAGATCCCGGCCTGGCACTCCGCGGAGTCCGTCCTCGGCGACCCGGAGGTCCAGGAACGGTGGGGGGAGGGCTGGCCCGCCGCGATGATCGGCGCCCACCGCCACCACCCGTCGGTCATCCTGTGGAGCGCCCGCAACGATCGGGTACTACGGGACCTCCGGCCAGGTGGGGGCGGTGCCGGACGCGAGGCCATCGAGGCAGTCCCCGTGGAACGGGCGGCAGCCCGGGAACGGGTCGCGCGAGGCGTCGCGCGGCACCGGCACGTGCCCCCGCTCCGGATGGACGAGCCCGTGGAGCAGGCGGCCGCGCGCCACTCCCCCCCCGCCGATCCCGGTCCCCACGGTGAGGTACGCGAAGGTGTCGAGGCCGCGCGCCGCGCCCCACCGCCGCTCGCCCAGGGCCGCGCCGTTCACGTCGGTGTCGAAGGCGACCGGCACGGCGACGCGCCCGCGCGGCGCGCCGACCACGCCGGTGCCCGACCAGCCCGGCTTGGGCGTCGCGGCGATCCGGCCGAAGCCGGGCGACCCCGGGTCCGGGTCCACGGGGCCGAAGCAGGCGACGCCGATCGCGGCGATCGGCCCGTGCGCCGCGGCCGCCTCCTCGAGGAACGCGGCGACGCGCGCCAGGGTCTCGCCGGGGGACGTCGGGATCCGGGCCTCGGCACGCAGGTCGCGCGGCCCGGTGCCGACCGCGCAGGCGACCTGCAGGTGGGGAAGGTCCGGAACGGGGGCAACCCGCACGACCGCTGCGCCCGCGCGTTGAACATGCCTTCCCGTCAGCCCAGCACGAGGGGACCGTCGGGGCCGAGCGGGATCCCGAGCAGTACCCACGCGACCAGCAGGAGCGTCCAGAGGACCGTGAGCAGGACCGTGTAGGGCAGCATGGTCGAGATGATGGTCCCGATCCCGTACCGCTCGTCGTAGCGCTGGGCGAAGGTCACGATCAGGGCGAAGTAGCTCATCATGGGCGTGACCAGGTTCGTGACCGAGTCCCCGATCCGGAACGCGGCCTGCGTGAGCGCCGGGTGATATCCGAGGAGCATGAACATCGGGATGAAGACCGGTGCCATGACGGCCCACTTCGCGGACGCGCTCCCGATGAACAGGTTGACGAACGCGGACAGCAGCACGAAGGCGATGACGAGGGGGATGCCGGTCAGGCCGACCGCGCGCAGGGTCTCCGCGCCGTGGATGGCCACGATGAGCCCCAGGTTGCTGAACCGGAAGAAATAGACGAACTGCGCCGCGAAGAAGACGAGGACGACGTAGCCGGCCAGCCCGGCCATGGACTTCGTCA
>VGRB01000513.1 GCA_016875475.1 Deltaproteobacteria bacterium | reverse complement strand
GGGGCGGGCGCGTCGTGCGGGGCAGCGGGCTGGTCGCGCGGGGCCGCGGCCGAGTCGCGCGGGGCAGCGGGCTGGTCGCGCGAGGCAGCGGGCTGGTCGCGCGGGGCAGCGGGCTGGTCGCGCGGAGCCGCGGCCAGGAACGGGGCCGGCGGCGGCGGCGCCGGCGGCTGAGTCACCGGGGAAGCGGCCGGCGGCTCCGCGGAGGCGACAGACGGTGGCGGCATGTCGTCCGCGCGCGCCGATGCGGGCCCCGCGGCGAGCGCGAACGCGCAGGCCCCGCGCAGGCGAGCGGCAGGCAGAAGCGGACGCGGCAGGTCCGCCTGCAACGCGCCGCACAAGCTGCCCAGCGAACCTCCATTCCCCTTCCGGCTCGATGCCTTCGCCGAGTCTACCGCAACGGCCGGGGTGGCTGTCAACAGGCGGAGAACGCCCGGAGTACTTCGGCTTCGGCCGCATGCCGCCCTGGACCGGCCTCGCGGATGCGCCCCACGAGCGGGCCTACGCCGCGTGCTCGCCCGCCGCTGTTCGCGCCCCGGCGCCGTCCGCCGCGACGTCGCGCCGCCCGAGGCGCGCCAGACGCCGGTAGACGAGGTTCGGCGCGAGGACCGACGACAGGCGGCCCGCGAACCCGAAGCGCGGCATGCCGTTCACGGTCCTGCGCGCGGCATACCGCAACGCGCGCGACGCCATGGCCCAGGGCGAATAGACCTCGTCCACGAGCCGGTCATAGCCGGCGCGAAGCTCCCCGGGGGTCATCAGCGCGGGGCGGCTTACCACGTGCAGGATGTCGTAGCGCGACCAGTCCCGGTGGAGCAGCCGGCCGTCCGCCTCGGCACGCCGGAACAGCGGTGTGCCGGGGAACGGCGTCAGAAGGCTCAACTGCGGCACGTCCACGTGGCGCCGGATGAAGGCGGCGGTGGCGTCGAACACGCCCGGTCCGTCCCCGTCGAGCCCGGCGATGAAGCACCCGATGTTCGCGATCCCGTGGTCGTGAAGGGTCTCGAGCGCCGCCGCGTACCGGCCCACCCGGTTGCCCGGCTTCCCGATCCCGTCCATCGCGGACTGCGAGACGGTCTCGAGGCCTACAAGCAGCAGGTGGCACCCGGACCGCGCCATCAGGTCCACGAGGTCGGGGTCGTCGGCGACCGACACCTCGCCCTGTCCCACCCAGGCGATCCCGAGCGGCAGCAGCGCCTCGAACAGCTCGCGCGCGTGCCGCGTGTCGCGGGCCCCGCGCCGGTGGTCCGAGTCCGACACGATGTTGTTGTCCGTGAAGAAGACCGTCTTGTCGGGCGTCAGCACGCCGGCGTCCTGGAGCGCGCGGATCTCGTCCGCCACCTCCCCCGCCGGCCGGTGGCGCCGCGCCGCGCCCTGGAACCGCGTGGTGGAGCAGAAGGCGCACGCGTTGCGGCACCCCCGGCTTGTCTGGACGGGCACCACCCAGGGGCACGGGTCGTTCCCGCCCCCCGACGCGTCCGCTTCGCGCCCCCACAGCGGCACCGGCAGCCCGTCCATCGATGCCGCCCTGCCGCCGTCGTAGCGCGCCCGGAGTCGCCCCTCGTCGAAGTCCGCGAGGATCCGCGGGACCGTCTCCTCGCCGTCGCCGGTCGCGATCGCGGTCGCGTGCCCGGCCGCCTCGCCCGGCATCACGGACGGGTGGATCCCCCCCAGCACCGTCGGCACCCCCCTGGCCCGCAGCATGTCCGAGACCCGATACGTCGCGGGCGCGTTCGGCGTCGAGACCGTGAACCACGCCATGTCGCAGCCTTCCAGGCGCAGTTCCTCCTCTCGCGCGTCGCGGACCTCGAACTCGTGGCGCGTGCCCGCGGCGCTGTCGTACGCCCGGCCGAGCGCCGCCAGGTACGGCAGCGTGAGCTGCGGCATGAACGCCTGCCCCTGGGTCCGTCGCACGCGCCCGAGCACGCCTTCGAGCGCGAGCGCATCCACCGCCCGCACGAGCGCGGGCGGCATGTGCCACTCCAGGTCGTGCCCCGTCCTCTTTTTCACGATCGCGATCCTCTTCGTGCCCATGCGGCCTCCGCAACAGCAGGTACCGGTCGCGAGCGTAGGGGGCGCCTGTCATGGAGTTGTCACGGTGGCCCGGCAGTGCGCCGGGCCGTGCGACCCCGTCGCGAATTGCGACGGCCGGGCGTGCGGGGACGACGGCTGCGGCGGCTCGTGCGGCGAGTGCCCGGGGGACAGGACGTGCAACAAGGTCCTCGGGCGCTGCGTGGGCGGGTGCGACCCGCTCTACAGCGTGCTGGTGCGTGAAGCCGTGAGCGTCAGCGGTCCCCGCCGCCGGCCGCATCGACCGCGCCCTTCCACAGCTCGTCGATGAAGCCCTGCCACGGAAGCACGGTCGCGGTCGTCCCGGGGGCGAGCTGGAGCCTCACGAGCGTGTCCTCCAGGATCTGGAAGTACTCCCGGACCGTCTTGGCGGACACCCCCGAGTCCATCGATATGCTCACGAGGTTGACCAGCTCCCCGCAGGAGTAGCCGACCGCGTCGAGGAAGCGGCTGAATGCCGGCAGGTTGCGTGTGAGGGCCTCGTCGCGGATCTCCTCCTTCAGGTAGTCCTGCACGTACGCGTTCAGGGACCGCTCGGGCCCCGGACCGAGGTAGTGGTGCGGGAGCAGGCCGCGCTGCAATGCCCGCAGGAGGTCGAAGCCGGGGATCTCGGCCGGCGTCAGGGGGTGCATCTCGTACCGCCACGCGCGTCCGCCGAGGCGGTTGACGTGTCCCCTCCGAAGCTTTGACGCCCTCGTAAAAAGCCTCCAGAAGCCCATTTCGCGGGGGGTACGCGCACGCAACCCAGCGAAGTCATACGGGCCGATTTACCCCCCGCGCCCCGTTTCCGGCCCGTTTGGGGGTTCTTGCAGGGGCGTCAAGGTTGAGGCCCTCGCAACAACCCCAATTCGCACTTGATCTGGCGCGCCGCAGGGTCGCCAGGCCCCCCGGGAGGCGGCCGGATACCCCCACGAGAGCGAGGTCGGCGGCGAGGGG
>VGRB01000512.1 GCA_016875475.1 Deltaproteobacteria bacterium | reverse complement strand
CGAGAGAACGCCCTCGTCCACCCCGCCGTCGCAGTCGTCGTCGAGCCCGTTGCACGCCTCCGCCGCGCCCGGGTGCACGGCCGCGCGCACGTCGTCGCAGTCGGTCGAGTCCGCCACCCAGCCCGCGGCCGCCGCGCACGCCTGGGTCGTCGCCGAGGGGTTCCCGTAGCCGTCGCCGTCGAGGTCGCGGAAGAAGGTGGTCAACACGCCCTCGTCCACCGCGCCGTCGCAGTCGTCGTCCGTCGCGTTGCACGCCTCGGCCGCGCCCGGGTGCACCGCGACCGCGGCGTCGTTGCAGTCGACCGCGTTCGCGACGTACCCCGCCGGCGCCGCGCACGCCTGCGTCGTCGCCGCGACGTTCCCGTAGCCGTCGCCGTCCGCGTCCCGCCAGAACGTCGACTTGACGCCCTCGTCCACCCCGCCGTCGCAGTTGTCGTCCAGGCCGTTGCACTGCTCGGCCGCGCCCGGGTGCACCGAGGTCCGGCTGTCGTCGCAATCCACCGAATTCGCTACGTATCCCGCCGGGGCGGCGCACGCCTGGACGCTCGCCGCCGGGTCGCCGAACCCGTCCCCGTCCTGGTCGCGGTGGAAGGCGGACTTGACGCCCTCGTCGACCTCCCCGTCGCAGTCGTCGTCGAGCAGGTTGCACTGCTCCGTCCCCCCGGGGCGCACGTTCGGGTTGCCGTCGTTGCAGTCCGTGCCGCCGGCGACGTAGCCCGCCGGCTGGGAGCACGCCTGCGTCGTCACCGTCGCGCTGCCGAACCCGTCGCCGTCCGCATCGAGGTGGAACGTGGTCTTCACGCCCTCGTCCGTCGCCCCGTCGCAGTCGTCATCCACCCCGTTGCAGCTTTCGGTCGCACCGGGGTGGATGTCTGCGGAAGCATCGACGCAATCCCCCCCCCGGGCCGCGGTCCACGTCCCCGACGGCGCGGACAGGCACTTCGTCTGGCCGGTCACGCCCCAGCCGTCCGCGTCCGCGTCCAGCCAGTACGTCGTGCAGCCCTGGCAGCCCTCCTCGTCGATCGCCGTGTCGCAATCGTCGTCCCGCCCGTTCGCGCACGCCTCGGCCGCGCCCGGGTTCACCGCCGTCGCCGCGTCGTCGCAGTCGCCCGCCTTGTCGGCCGTGTGCCGGCCCGCGCCCGCGCACAGGCACCGGGACGCCCCGGCCACGCCGTACCCGTCCGCGTCCTCGTCCAGCCAGAACGCCCTGCAGCCCAGGGCGTCCTCCTCGTCGGCCGCGGCGTCGCAGTCGTCGTCCCGCCCGTTGCACGCCTCGACCGCGCCCGGATAGACGTTCTTGTCCGAGTCGTTGCAGTCGCCGTCCGCCGACGCCGACCACTTCCCGGACGGCGCGCACAGGCACTTCCTGTTCCCCGAGACGCCGAACCCGTCCTGGTCGTTGTCGAAGAAGTGATCCTCGCACCCCGCCGCGCCCGGGTCGTCCGGCACGCCGTTGCAGTCGTCGTCCACGAGGTTGCACGCCTCCGCGGCCCCGGGGTGTACCGCGGCGGCCGAGTCGTTGCAGTCGCCGGTCGTGACGGCCGAGTACGGCGCCGCGGGCGCGCAAAGGCACATGCTGCCGAGCGCCACGCCGTAGCCGTCTCCGTCGGCGTCCAGCCAGTATTTCGTGCAGCCGGTCGCGCCCGCCTCGTCGACCTCGCCGTCGCAGTCGTCGTCCGTCCCGTTGCACGCCTCGGCCGCGCCAGGGTGCACCGCGGTCGCGCCGTCGTCGCAATCACCCCCCTTCGCCGCGTCCCACGGCGCCGCGCCCTTGCAGAGGCAGCGCGCAAGCCCGTCCGCCCCGAACCCGTCCCGGTCCGCGTCGAGCAGCCAGTCGGCGCAGCCGGAGGCGTCCTCCTCGTCGACCGTGCCGTCGCAGTCGTCGTCCTTCTGGTTGCACGCCTCGGCCCGGCCGGGGAACGTCGTCCTGTCGAGGTCGTTGCAGTCGCCGACCACCTTGGCCGTGTACCCCCCCGCGGGCGAGCACAGGCACGCGGCGTCCGCCTCGACGCCGTATCCGTCCGTGTCCGCGTCCTTGTACCAGGTCGAGCAGCCGCTGCCGCCCGCCTCGTCCGTGAACCCGTCGCAGTCGTCGTCCGTCGCGTTGCCGCAAGCCTCGGTCGCGCCCGGGTTCACGTCCGCGCGCCCGTCGTTGCAGTCCCCCCCGAGGCCCGCGGTGTACGGCGCCGCCGGGGCGCACAGGCAGCGCGCGAGGTACGTGCCCCAGCCGTCCGAGTCCGCGTCGCGGTACAGGATGGCGCACCCGTCCGCGTCCTCCTCGTCCGTGGCGCCGTCGCAGTCGTCGTCCCGCGCGTTGCACGCCTCGGTCGCGCCGTGCCTGACCGCCGCCTCGTCCGGCGCGCAGTCGGTGCCGTTCGGGTCGCCGTCCCCGTCGCGGTCGCCGTCGCACACGTTCCCGATCCCGTCCGCGTCGAGGTCCCCCTGGCCCGGGTCCGCGATCGACGGACACCCGTCCTCGCCGTTCTCCACGCCGTCCCCGTCCAGGTCCGGATCGCACGCGTCGCCGGTCCCGTCGCCGTCCAGGTCCTCCTGCCCGGGGTCGAAGTCGAGCGGGCAGTCGTCGTCGCCGTTCGCGACCCCGTCCCCGTCCCAGTCCGACTCGCACGCGTCGCCGACGCCGTCCCCGTTCCCGTCCTCCTGGCCGGGATTCGGCGTGCCGGCGCAGTTGTCCGCGCCGTTCAGCACGCCGTCGCCGTCCTTGTCGGCGTCGCACGCGTCCCCGAGGCCGTCCCCGTCGATGTCCGACTGCGACGGGTCCGCGACCGCGGGGCACAGGTCAGCCACGTCCGGGGTGCCGTCCCCGTCGTCGTCGGGGTCGCACGCGTCCCCGAGCCCGTCCCCCTCGAGGTCGTCCTGGCCCGGGTTCACGACCGCCACGCAGTTGTCCTCGCCGTCCGGCACGCCGTCCCCGTCGGAATCCCCGTCGCACGCGTCGCCCGCGCCGTCGAGGTCGAGATCGCCCTGCCCCGGGTTCGCGACATACGGGCA
>VGRB01000511.1 GCA_016875475.1 Deltaproteobacteria bacterium | reverse complement strand
GGGACCCGCAACGGCCGCGGCGTGTCCGAGTTGAGGAGATGGGGCCGGCCGCCGGACACCGCGCCCGCCGCGAGCCCGAGGTCCCACGCGACGTCGCCCTCGGCCAGCAGGGCGTCGCCCTTCGCGCCATCGAGCACGGCCAGCACGTGACGACCGTCCGGCTGCTCCTCGAACACCGCGACCGCGGACAGGCCCAGGCCGTTCCTCAGCACGCGGACCAGGGAACGTCGCGTCGGCGCGCCGGGGAAGGCCGGGTCGCTCATGCCCGCCCCGCTGCCCGCCCCGCGGCCGGCGGGCGTGCCGAGCGCGCGCGGCCCACCAGCTCGGCGACGCGACCGCGCACGAACTCGTTGACGCGCAGGATGCAGGCCTCGTCCGGCGTCGCGGTCCCGGCGATCTCGTGCAGGTCCACCGGGTCGCCCACCACGACGGTGATGCGGGCGGGCAGCGGCAGCAGCCCGAGCGGCCCGAGCACCGGGAACGTCGGCGACAGCGGCAGGAACGGCAGCCCCACGAAACGCGCCGGCTTCTCGAGCCGCGCGAACACCGGGTACGCCTCGTCCGGGCCCGCGATGCCGACCGGGACGACCTGGGTCCGCGTGCGGAGCGCGAGCCGGACCAGTCCGCCGCGGCCGAACCGCATCACCCGCCCCCGCTCGAAGAGCGTCCGGTACGCGCCCTTCACGCCCTCCGGGAACGCGAGGACCGGCTCTCCGCGCGAGAGCAGGCGCACGGCGTTCTCCTGCGACGCGCGCACGCACCCGAGCCGGGTGGCCCACAGCCCGACCCAGGGCAGGGTGAAGGTGTAGTCCTCGAGCAGCGGCCGCACCCCGGCCCCCTCGATGTGGGGGTCGAGGAGCGCCTTGGTCACGATCGCGTCGATCGGCAGGAAGCCGCCGTGGTTCGCGACGAACACGACCGGCCCCTTCCAGTCGGCCGCCCCCTCGATCACGAGCCCCGCCCGGAAGACGCGACGCGCCACGCGCTCGACCACCGGCTGCACGCGGTCGCGAAACGCCGGGTCGAAGCCGTACTCGTCCACCACGCCCGGCGCGCTCCCTTCCCGGTCCGTCATGGCGCGCCCTCCCGCCCGAAGAACGCGGCGACCGTGTCGCGCGTGCGCCGCGGCACGAACCCGAGCGCGGCCCGGGCGCGCGTCCCGTCCATGACGACCGAGAACCGCAGCATGCTCAGGTACGAGGGGTGCAGGTCCCCGATCCCGGCCGCCCACAGCAGCCCGGCCCCCGGGATCGCGAGCACGTGCGGCAGCGGCAGCGCCGTCCTCCCCCCCGCGCGGATCACGTCGGACAGCGGCATCGCGTCGGGGGGGGCGAGGTTGAACACGCCCGGGTGTTCCCCGCGCAGGCACAGCAGGAACGCCTCGATCACGTCGTCCGGGTGGACGAACTGCACGAGCGGGTCGAAGCCCATCAGCGTCGGGACGACCGGCCGGTGCAGGGTGCGCGAGATGATCCGGTGCACGCTCGGGCCGAGCACGATCGCGCAGCGCAGCACGGTCGTGCAGACCTCCGGGTGCGCGGCGGCGAATCGCGCGACCGCCCGCTCCGCGGCGACCTTGTCGCGGAACGGGGGCAGGGTCCGCTCGCCGTTCAGCGGCGCGTCCTCCGGGATCGGCACCGGCAGCCGGTGCGACACGCCGTAGACCACCACCGACGACGTCACCACGACCTTCGTGACCCGCGCCGCGATCGCGGCGGCGAGCACGTAGTCCGTGCCGACCGACTCCAGCTCGTGCGCCCAGCCCTGGTCGCGGACCGCGTCCCAGAGGAAGGCCGCGTGCAGGACCGTCGAGACGCGCTCCTCCGCCATGACCTCGGCCATCTCCGCGTCCGCGCCTGGCCGTGTCAGGTCAAGCTGGTGGAACGCGACGCGCGGGTCCGCCGTGTCTGGCGGCTGGAGGTCGAACACCACCACGCGGCCGACCGGCCCCAGCCGGTCGAGCGCCGCCAGCACGCCGCTCCCGATCAGCGTCTGGCAGCCCGTTACCGCGAGGCGGAGGGGGCCGGCCCCCGTCCCGGGTTTCCGCTTCGTCGTCGTTTTGGTTCCCATCGTTGCGCCAAGTTAGCAGCAGTCGGGGGGACGGTCAATCGCGAGGACCCTGCCCCAAATCGTCGGTCCGACGCAGTCGGGGGCGAGCGAATGGCCTAGCGGTTTCGCGGAGGTGGCGGTCGCCGATGGCGACGCACGCGAGCACCGGCCGATAGCAGCGCTATCGGACGGCGCGCAGCGCGCCAGATCCGCGAAACAAGCCGGCCACGTCGCCGCCATCCGGCAAGGAGGCCCGACGATTTGGGCCCTGCCCGCAGGGGCCCTGCCCGCCGAGCGCCCGTCCCGTTCGGCCAGGGGCGGCCCGCGGCGGCCTCCCGCCGCGGGGGAAGGGCGCGCGGCGGGGTCCAAGACAAACAAAAAGGGCGCCGAGCCGAAGCCCGACGCCCTTTCGTGGACCTGGTGACAAGGAACAGCCGTCGCCCTCCTCAGAGCGTTTCGGGATATCTCGAGCCGGCGACCACGCATCGCTGCGCGCCGCCCTCCTCTCATGCAGTCGATCCGCCTCCCGGAGCCCTACCTCCGGACGCCTGCGCCTCACTGGTTCGGCGCCACCGCCATGCGCTTCCAAGACCGGGCTTTCGCCTTGGCCTGCCTCGGGCACGCGCTTGCGCGCATCACCCTTCGCCGGCCTCCGCTCCTGCCCTGCCTGCCCGCTTCGCGGTCCCCACGTCCGGAGTTCCCAGCCGTTTCACCGGCTTGGCCACTCCCTCAGGCTTGAACCCTGCTCCAGAGTCTTGCCCGTGCATCCCCGTGCCCGTCGCGTTCCGCCGGACGTCGAGACGTCCGCCGGCCGTTGTACGTGCACTCCGCTCTCGCGAGGTTTCGTTCCCCATCGACGCAACCCAGCCACGCAGAGCCACCGCTCCCGGGTCTTCCATCTCCCGGGTCATGTTGCGTCCTCGCGGTTCCTGCCCGCCTCGACGCCTTGCTCCCTGCATCGGCC
>VGRB01000510.1 GCA_016875475.1 Deltaproteobacteria bacterium | reverse complement strand
GTTTCGGACGGCGAGGTCGTCGCGGTCCGGAAGTCGGACGGCGGCGCCGAGTGGCTGGCGCGCCTGGACGGGGGCGCGGCGTACCCGCCGGTGCTGCTCGGGGACGTGCTGGTCGCCGGGGGGGACCGTGGGCTGTACGCGCTGGAGGCGCGGACCGGGGCGCCGATCGAGCTGCTCGCGATTCCGAACGGCGTCAGGACGGTCCCGGCGCTCTGGGGGCGCCGCCTGTTCTTCGTGGGCGGCGGCGGGACCGTGGGCGCGGCGGACGTCCAGGCCCGGTGATTCCCGTGCGAGGTCTTCCGGCAATCGTGGAGGCGGTCATGCGTCGGGCGGTGTCGGCAGGGGGGATCGCGGCGCTCCTGGTCGCGTGCGGAGGCACGTCGTCGAACGGCGGGGGGGATGCTGCGCACCCGCTCCCGGACGGCATCGTGATCGGGGACGACGGCGGCGGCGGCGACTCGCACGCTGTCGACACGGCGCCGCCGCGCGAGTGCGAGACGGACCAGGACTGCGCCGGGAAGAAGGGCGAGGGGAGCTGGGGCTGCAACTGCCTGTTCGAGTGCGTCGAGGTGCCCCCGCTGTTCCCCGACGGCAACGGCTGCACGGCCGACAGGAACTGCGGCTCCGGCAGGCGTTGCGACCGGTGCTCGATGACGTGCGCGAACCTCCTGCCGGCGTGCACCGAGTGCGAGAACGACGAGCAGTGCGACGGCGCCCCGTACACGCGGTGCGTGAGCGAGGTGACGCTCGAGGGCGTGACCATGACGCTCTCGAAGCGGATCTGCGCGCCCTGGTGCCCGCTCTCCACGCAGGTCTGCGCGGTCGAGGGGGCGCCGCAGGGCGCGTACAAGTGCGGCGAGCTGCCCGGCCTCGACAAGGACGGCGCGTGCATCCCCGCGGAACTGGACTGCGGGCTCGTGGGCAAGCGCTGCGTCGACGACAAGGACTGCGTCGATCCCAAGAAGCCCAAGTGCTGGCTCGACCTGCACGTCTGCGGGTGCCGGAACACGATGGACTGCGACTTCGGGCAGGCATGCCACAAGACGACGCACGCGTGCATCCCGGGCTGCAAGTCCGACACCGAGTGCGGCAAGGGCAAGGTGTGCAGCGAGGCGCAGTGCCAGGACGCATGCGCGAACCTGGGCGAGGGCAAGATCCTGGGCTGCCCGACCGAGGTGCCCAAGGAGGCGCCGCCCGGCAGCGCGTGGGCGTGCGACGACAAGGGCCACTGCTACATCCCCGGCATGTGCTTTTCGCCCGTGGACTGCATGGAGCCCGAGACGTACTGCGACGGCGACACCCGCACGTGCGTGAAGGGGTGCCTGATCGACTACGACTGCAAGAGCGCGGCGAGGATCTGCGACACCGGCGCCAAGACCTGCATCGACCGCGGCTGCACCGCGAACTTCATGTGCGCGTGCGGGCAGGTGTGCAACCTCGCGGACGCCAAGTGCCTGGCCGCCGAGGGCAAGTACTGCGAGCCGTGCAACCAGGACGACGGCGAGACCGCGTGCGGCGAAGACAAGGAGATCATGTGCATCGGGTTCCAGGACAAGGACGGCAACGACAAGGGGTCGTACTGCATGCCGCCGTGCAGCCAGGACCCCGAGAACCCCTGCCCGCAGGGGTGGCAGTGCCAGGAGATCAAGGACGACCAGGGCAAGTCGTACGGCAAGAAGTGCATCCGCTTCTGCTACCAGGAGGTCAAGGGCGGGTGCGCGATCGGCCAGCCGTCCGACTTCCCGGACACCGCCCCCGACGCCGCCGGCACCACCGAGACCGCCTCCACGCCGGATCCGTGAGGGCGTCGGCAGGGCGCGGACCGCACCGCTCACCGGAGCCGACGCGTCTCGACCACCAGGACCATCCCCCCGCAGTCCACGCGGTGCCCGCCGTCCGCCGGGGGCCATGCCAGCTCGGCCCGGCACGCCACGCGCGGCGCCTGCACGGCGGCCGCCGGCGCCGGGGCGGGTGCGGCCGGGGTTCGCTTGCGCGGCGCCGGATCGTCGCCGTACTCCCCGACGTAGCCGTCGAAGCCCGTGGAGAGCACGTCGTCGGGCCCGACTTCGTCCCCCTTGCGCTCGCGCGGTCGTGCCGGCGTGGGGGGTATCGCAGCCGGCGTCGCGCCCCCCCGAAGCACCTCGAAAACGATCGGCCGGTCCGATCCGGTCCATGCCCGCAGCGACTTGTTCCATTCGGGCCGGGACCCGGGCGCGGACGGCGTGGTGTAGAGGTGCACGCTCCCGATCGACGTGCGGACCGCCAGCGAGGCCGCGGCGAGGTCCGGGCCCGCGCCATCCAGGCGGATCACGCGCACCTTGACCGAGCCAGTCCAGGCCGACGCCGCGACGGGCACGGCGATGCACCCCGCCGCGGCGATCGCGGCGGTGAGGACGGCGAATCCACGCTTCACGGCAGCACCTGCTGGACGGCGCGCGGCTGCTCGGGCGAAAGCCGCCCCCTTGCGGTCGGGTCGTCGGGGGCCGCGAACAGGTCCTCGCGGGCCGCCGCGGGCGCGGCGTCGGGCACGGCCACCGTCCGGGTGCGCGCCTTGCGCCGCGGCGCGTCGTCCGCGAACATGAAGCCCTGGCCCTTCAGCCGCGCGACCTCGCCGGGCGCGAACACGCGCACGACGCCGTACTCGCCGTCGTAGCCCGCCTCCAGGTGGACGCGGCCGGACCGCATGCGCCGGATCGCCGAAGCCAGCAGGCCGCCGCCCTCCCGCTCGACGTCGGCGACGTCGGTCCGGCCGAGCAGGTCCAGCTCCGGCCCCAGGCGCGCCAGCGTGCGCTCGTACGCCCGGTCCAGCGCCTGCGATGCGGGCCCGCACTCGAGCAGCTCGCAGAGCACCTCGGCGAGCGGAATCAGGGACCATTGGGGGGGGAAGTGCGCCGGGACCGGACCTTCCGGCCGGTCCGCGAGCTGCTCGACGCGGCCGAGCACCCCGGGCGTCATTCGCGCGCCGCACTCCGGGCAGCGTCCCCCGAGCCGCGCGGTCTCGGCGGGCGTCGTGCGGACGTTGCAAAA
>VGRB01000509.1 GCA_016875475.1 Deltaproteobacteria bacterium | reverse complement strand
CGGCCGCGGCGGCGGAGGCCAGCACGAGCGATGCAGCCAGAACCGCCAGGAACGCCGGGAACAGGGTCGCGAGCCGGGAAGCCATCTCGGGTCCTCCGGACGGGGCCGCCGTCAAGGTAGTCCGCGCGCGCGGCCCGGTCAAACGCACTTGCCGCCCGGGCACGTGCAGCCCGTCAGGCAGGTGCCGCCCCCGCCGCCGCAGCCGTCGTCGCCGCACTCGCGACCCTCGCAGCCGGGCGAGCGCCACGCGCGGAAGAAGCGCGATCGGCTTCATCGTCCGATTCCGGGCCCGTGGATATCTACGCGCATTCGGGTCCGCCGCGCAACCGCGAGGCTGTTCCATTCGGCGCGCCGCGTGCGATAGACTCGGCACCGCCTTCAAGCGGGTTGCCAGGATGCGTGCCGCCGCCAGAATCGTCGTCGCGGGACTCCTCGTCGCGTGCTCCACCTCCTCGCCGGGACCGTCGTCCGACGTCGCGCCCGACGCCGCACCGGACGCCGCGGACGCTGCCGAGGTCGCCGCGGACGCCCCCGGCGACACGGACCCCGGACCGCAGTGCGACTGGCCGATCAAGGTGCCGGAGGACGCCCCCGACCCGGGCCGCACGAAGTTCGCCATGACCATGTTCCACTTCAACGTGCAGTACGTCGCGGGGGGGCTGTCGTACACGGACGGGGACGGCGTCGAGCACCCGCTGTTCCCGGAGGCCGCCGGCTGGGACGAGAAGCGGGTCGAGGACTGGATCGTGACCGAGACGTTCGCGCCCGTCGTGGACTTCTACCTCGCGCACCCGAACTGGCAGGCCGACATCGAGATGGGGTCCTATCTCCTCGAGATCCTGGCCGAGCGCCACCCGGCCGTGCTCGACAAGCTCCGCACCGTCACGCAGCGCGGGCAGGTCGAGCTGATCAGCTTCCACTACTCGGCGCAGCTGTTCCTGGCGTTCCCGCGCGAGGACGCGAAACGCTCGATCGACCTGACGAAGGAGCTGTTCCGGAAGCACTGCCTCCCGCTCGGGGGCGCGGTGTTCGACCAGGAGGGGCAGGCGGGCGAGGGCCGCCAGGACCTGCTGGTGAAGGAGGGCTACACGGTCGGGGTCTACCCCGTGAACCTCTTCCGCCACCAGCACGGCGAGCTGCCGCGGTGGCCCTACTACAAGTCGCGCGGGGGCGACCTGATCGTCGGGCCGGGGGGCGTGGACCCGGCTTCCGGGATCGAGGTCGAGTGGCTGTTCTTCGACGACGGCGAGCTGCTGGCCGCGGAGGGCAAGGCGGACCCGTACGTCGCGCCGAACGCGAAGTTCAGCCAGGCGGACATGGACGCCTTCGCCCGGGAGATCGAGGCCAAGGAAGCCGCGGGGTTCCGGATCGCGCACGTGTCCGACTACGTCCGGCACCTGAAGGCGAGGGGCGTCGAGCAGCGCGAGCCGCCGCCGCTGCTCGACGGGACGTGGCAGCCCCGCAGCACGCGGGCCATCCTGCGATGGCTCGGCGGGCGCGGGCTGCTGTTCGGGGCCACGGAGCGGGACAACGACGTGCGCACCGGGAACTCGCGGGCGCACGGGGAACTGGTGCTGGGGGGCGCGCTGCTCGGCCATGCGAAGGCCGGCGGCCTCGACGTCGCCGCGGCGGACGGGCTCCTGGCCGAGGGGTGGCGCCACCTGTTCTTCGCCGAGGTGAGCGACGCGACCGGCATCAACCCGTGGGAGGGCGAGGTACGGTACGGGCTCCGTCACAACGACGCGGCGCTGGCCAGGGCGGGCGAGGCGATCGGGAAGCTGAAGGCGGCGCTCGGCACGCCGTGGGTCGCGATCGACAGCGGGTCGGGCAAGGTCACCCCGCTCGCGGACCGGCCGATCCCCGAGCCCCCGGCGAAGCTCGCGGACCCGCCGTTCGTGCCGACGGTGACGGCCCCGACGAGGCAGGTCTCGATCGAGTGGTACGAGGACGGGCTCGCGGGCGCGGCGCTCGAGATCGGGCTGTCCGCCGGGGTTCCGGGGTTCGAGGGCGACCCGGCCGCGAGCCTGATCGAGGTCGCCTTCCCCCGGTCCATGGACCGCATCCGATATTCGCCCGGCCTGCTCGACGACGAGGTCGTGGACTACGGGTTCGACGAGTTCGCCTGGCCGGACGGCGAGCTGTTCCTGCCGCTCGGCAACGGGCTGGTCGCGCTCGGCGAGGGCCTGTGGCTCGTCAAGGACTGCCGGACCGTCCACCTGGCGGCGCGGCTCGCGCCGGACGACCCGCACGTCCGGTTCCGGGACGAGACCGCCGCGGCAGACCGGCCCGTGACCTACCGGTTCGGCGTGGTGAAGGGATCGGCGGCGGAGGCGCTGAAGGTCGCGAACGCCTGGAACGTCAAGCCGGCCGGGATCCGCTGATCCGCGCCCCGCGGCGCCCCCACAGGGTCAGCGAGAATATCGATCGCGGGCTGCGCGGGGCGCCTCGGGCGGCGGCCGGTGTTGCGGGGACCCCCGGATTCCTGTCACTTATCGAGCGGATAGGCTCAGTCATCCGTGCACCCCCGCGCCTGGGCCGCCGTCCCGATTCGCTCCCGCTCGCCTTCGCGCCTCATTCTCGCTGACCCTCTCACTCCGCGCACGCCTCGAAGCACCGGATCGACCGCTCGCGCCCGCGGAGCCGGACCTCGCCGAGGTCCTCGAACCTGCACCCCGACATGCCGCGGGCCAGCTCCGCGGTGCGGGCGCCGACCGCGATCCGGTCGACCGGCAGCACCTTGCAGAGCCGCGCGGCGACGTTCACGGGGTCGCCGAGGACCGTGTACTCCATGCGCGCGGGGGTGCCGATGTTCCCGGCCATG
Source organism: Deltaproteobacteria bacterium (assembly GCA_016875475.1). Lineage (GTDB taxonomy): Bacteria > Myxococcota_A > UBA9042 > DTJE01 > DTJE01 > VGRB01. The sequence continues at coordinate 232 of VGRB01000509.1, read as the reverse complement.
ACCCGGCCCGTGTTGACCCCGACGTGCACCGAGATGCGGTGGTCCGCGTCCCGGGCCGCCGCGTTGCGCTCGCGCACGGCGGCGAGCACGTCGAGCCCCGTGCGGACGGCCGCGGCCGCGTGATCCGGAACGTCGAGCGGCGCGTTGTAGACCGGTCCAGGTCGTCCTTCTCGAACGCGGACGGCGCGGCCGGGTTGTCCAGGTAGATGGCGCCGCAGGTGCGGCCCGAGTC
>VGRB01000508.1 GCA_016875475.1 Deltaproteobacteria bacterium | reverse complement strand
TCCCCCGCCGCGTCCGGAGCCGGCTCGGCGACCTCCGGTCCCTCGTCGGGCCCCGGCTCGCCGGGCACGTCCTCGGCCGCGATCTCGTCGGGAAGGAGCACGTCGCCCGGCTCGTCGCCGGGGTCGATCTCCGTCTCCGTGGCCTCGTTCGCCTCGGCGGCGTCGACGGCGTCGGCCGTCTGGATCGTCCTCGATGCCTTTCCGCCGCACGCGGCTGCCGCGAGAACGGCGGAGGCGGCGAGGATGAGCGGGATGCGTCGCATCGTGGGCAACCTCCGTCCGTCCGTCAGTGCGTCGCCAGCCAGTGGAGCTGGTTCGCCAGGAAGCCGACCAGGCGGTCGCGCGCGAACAGGAAGGGCATCTCTCCCATCCAGATCGTCCTGCCGGTCGGGCCGACGACGACCGCGGCCTGGCCGCCCGCGGGCGCAGCGGTGAAGCCCGCGACCGCGGTGCCGGTGCCGACCGTGACCCGCGCGCCGTCCGAGATGCACGTGTCCTGGACGGGCTCGAGCACCGACGCCGTGCCGTACGGCAGGTTGAACAGCGGGTGCGCCTCGTCCCATACGTGGATGGCGAGGGGCGCGTCGAAGCGCGCGCCGTCCGCGATCCCCATCGCGGCGTACAGCGGGTGCTTGAAGGCCGGGTTCCAGGTCGCCAGGACGAGCCTCCCCCCCGCGTCCACGTGCGCCCTGACCTTGTCGATCACGGCGGGCGCGGCCTGGGTGCGGTATCGAACGTGGATCACCAGGTCCCACGGGCCTTTCGCCAGGGCCTTCTGGAAATCCGACTCGTTCGCCGCGGACTGGTACGTCCAGCCGATCCGGGCGAGCGCCTCGGCATACGGGGTGGGCCAGTCGGTCCAGCAGTCCTCCTCGAACAGGAGCGTCTTCAGCGGGAGGGGCGTCGCGCACACCCCATCGCTGCACCAGCCGGACGCACACTCGGCGCCTGCCGCGCAGTCGTGACCGTCCTCGTGGCGCACGCTCGCGTGGAGCGTCCACGAGAGGAGCCTGCCGCTCGCGAATGGCAGGTCGGTCCCGGCGCGCAGCGTCCACGTGCCCGCCAGCGGAGCGCCGCCGAACGCGGCGAGCGTCTGCCCGGCCGGCAGGGGCACGCCCGCCTCGTACGTCGCGTGGAGGCCGCGGGCCGTGTCCTTCTCGTCCGAGGCCTTCAGGACGACCTCGGTTCCGTCCGGCGCGACCAGGGCCAGCACGACGCCGCCGCGCGCCGGGGTATCCACGCGCACCGCGGCGTGCAGCGCCCGCACCGCGCCGGGGTCCGCGACATCGATCGGCACGCTCGCCCCCGTCGCGGCCGAGAAGGGCGCCGGCGCCGCGGCCGACGACGCGACCAGGGTGCACTGGACGCCGCCGCAGACGATGTCCGCGCACAGCCCGACCGCCGCGACGCACGCCTGGCCCGCCGGGCACGAGGGCGTGACGCCGTCCGCCATGACGAGGTCGTCGAGGCACTCGGTGCAGTCCGGGTCGCGCAGGTTCGAGCAGGCCGGGCCGGCGCACGAATCCGCGGTGCACGGGTCGAAGTCCTCGCAGTCGGCGGGCACCGCGCACGCCGGGTAGCCGTCCTCCAGGAACGAGAGGTAGCGCTGCATCAGGACCGCGGGGTCGGAGCCCGCCTTGAGCCCGGACCACGAGAACGACGCCGCGATCGTGCGGTACGTCTTCCCCGGCGACGCGGCGCCCTCGTACGCGACCGCGATCGCGGCCGGGATCGCGCCGCCCACCTGGAGCAGCTCGCGCGCGCCGGTCGCGGGCGAGTGCGCCAGCAGGTCGTTGCGGTTGTTCAAGGTGCCCTGCGAGAGCGTGAACTGCAATCCGTTCAGGAAGTTGCGCCCCGTCGCCGGCCCGGCCAGCTTGGCGCCCTCGCCGGGGCCGTCGGCCTTGGCCCACGTCTTGAGCAGCGGGTGCAGGACGGTCGGGGGCTGGCGGGACGGCTCGAAGAAGTCGCCGCCCTCGAGGTAGAGGCTTCCGCCGGCCTGGAGCCACGCCGCGAGCTTCGCGGCCTCGTCGTCCGCGACCGCGTGGTGGCGCCCGCGCGCCCCGAGCGCCGCGAACACGCCCGAATACTTCGTGAGGTCCGGAACCATCCGGATGTCCTTGAGCACCTGGACGCGGCGGCCGGTCGCGGCGATCGCCTTCTTCGCGGCGACGGCGGCCGGGTCGGCGGGGCCGTTCGGGGACCAGACGATCCAGCCGTCCTCGAGCAGCACGTTCAGCGAGAACTTCGTGAGCGTCTCGAACGTGCTGTGGGGCGCCTTCTTCGGGTCGTACTCGTCCATCGTGATGATGCCCGAGCGGTACGTGCCGGCGAGCGCGTCGTCGCACCCGGGCTTGATCTCGAAGGGGCAGAGGAACGCGTTCGGCGCCTGGTCGCAGAACGTGCCCACGTCGCTGGTGCACCCCTCGCTGAGGATGAAGGGCAGGGCGTCGAGCGGCGCGCCCTCGACGTACCCGGCCGGGTAGCCGAAGAACTGCCACGTGCTGTAGGACGCGTCGGGATCGACGAAGCAAGCCATCAGCTTGTACCAGTCGCAAACGCCCATGTTGAGGACGGGCAGCTCCTCGCCGGGCTTCACGTCGCACTTCGGCAGGGTCGAACCCGCCTTCGGCGCGGTGTCGCACACCTTGTCGTAGTTGTACGAGTACGAGCAGTCGGGCGCGCCCGGCTTGCACTTGAGCACCTGCGCCTTCACGAACCGGTTCGGCACGCCGGCCGCGACCTTCACGTCGTCGATGCGCAGGCTGTCGAGGTCGAACGTCGAGCCGTCGCCCGTGTCGACCTCGAAGCCGACGCGCACGTCCAAGGACTTCCACGTGTCGCCCGGCAGGGGGTACGACTGGATGGCGTACTCCAGGTCGCCGTTGAGGTCCGCCCACTCGCGGACCGGCTGCCAGGTCGCGCCGCCGTCGCCCGTCGCCAGCGCGCGCAGCGTGACCGGGTCGCCGCCGACCGCGTGCCGGTAGCGCATGCGCCACTGGAGCGTGGTGGTCCTGAGCACGTTCGTCGCGTCGCCGTCGGGCGCATCCGGGTCCGCGGTGTGGCAGTCGATCCGCGGGCCGTGCGCGAGGCTCTTCACCGCGGGCGTGGTCGGGGCGCC
>VGRB01000507.1 GCA_016875475.1 Deltaproteobacteria bacterium | reverse complement strand
CCGACCGCGTCGCAGACCCGCGTGCAGAGCCCGCACAGGATGCAGTCGGTCGGCCGCGGCGAGCGCTCGAAGGTCGTCTCCTCGATCCCGAGCCGCGCCGCCGTCTCGCGGACCAGGGGCGTCTCCGGGCAGCGGGCCAGCAGGAGATCCATCACGACCCGCCGCGTCTCGGCCACGCGCTCGGTCGCGGTGTGGACGATCAGCCCGTCCTCGACCGGGTACAGGCAGGCCGCGACCATCTTCGACCAGCCGTCCCACTCGGGCCGCGTCACGTCGACCATGCAGAGGCGGCACCCGCCGTAAGGCTCGACGGCCTCGTGGTGGCACAGCGTCGGCACCTCGACGCCCGCGGCCCGGCACGCCTCCAGCACGTACGCGCCGTCGCGCGCCTTGACCGTCCGCCCGTCGATCGTCAGGGTCGGCATGTCAGACCCCCTCTCCCACCCTGCGGTCGTCGTCGGGCAGGAACGGCCCGAAGACGACCGCGGAGTCCCGACAAACGTCGAAACACGCACCGCACGAGATGCACTTCCCCTGATCGATCGCGTGTTTCTGCTTCGCCTTCCCCTCGATGGCCCCGGTCGGGCAGGCCCGCGAGCAGAGGTGGCAGCCGGTGCACGGGTCCGTCGCGATCTCGTACCGGGTCAGGCTGCGGCACATCCCCGCCGGGCACGTCCGACGCCCGATGTGGGCCTCGTACTCGTGCCGGAAGTACCGGAGCGTGGACAGCACCGGGTTCGGCGCGGACTTGCCCAGTTCGCACAGGCTCCCGAGCCGCATCCCGCGGGCCAGCCGCTCGATCCGCGCGATGTCGCCGGGACGGCCCCGCCCCTCGAGGATCGCGTCGTAGATCGCGAGCATCTGCCGGAGCCCCTCGCGGCACGGCACGCACTTGCCGCACGACTCCTCGACCAGGAACTTCAGGAAGTAGCGGGCGACGTCGACCATGCAGGTGCGGTCGTCCATCACGATCATGCCGCCGGACCCCATCATGGACCCGGCCTCGGTCAGCCGCTCGTAGTCCACGGGCAGGTCCAGGCACGACTCGGGCAGGCAGCCGCCGGACGGGCCGCCCGTCTGCACCGCCTTGAACGGCCGGTCCCTCAGGATGCCGCCGCCGATGTCGAAGATGATCCGGCGCAGCGGCATGCCCATCGGCAGCTCGATGAGCCCCGTGTTCCTGACCTTCCCGACGAGCGAGAATGCCTTGGTCCCCTTGGACTTCTCCGTCCCCCACGCCGCGAACCACTCGCCGCCGTTCGCCGCGATCGCGCCGACGTCCGCCCACGTCTCGACGTTGTTCAGGACCGTCGGCAGGTCGAACAGCCCGCGCTCGGACGCGTGGACGTACTTCGCGCGCGGCTCGCCGACGCGTCCCTCGATCGAGCGCATCAGCGCGGACGACTCGCCGCACACGAACGCGCCGCCGCCGCGGCTGACGTGGACGTCGAAGTCGAAGCCGGTGCCCAGGATGTCGCGCCCGAGCAGCCCCCGCTCGCGCGCGGCGGCCAGCGCCATGCCGAGGTGGACCACGGCCAGCGGGTACTCGTCGCGCACGTAGACGTAGCCCTCGTGCGCGCCCACCGCGTACGCCCCGATGACCATGCCCTCGATCACCGCGTGGGGGTCGCCTTCCAGGATGGACCGGTCCTTGAACGCGCCCGGGTCGCCCTCGTCGCCGTTGCACAGCACGAATTTGCGGTCGCCCCGAGCGCGAGCGGTCGCGCGCCACTTCCGCGCCGTCGAGAACCCCGCGCCCCCGCGGCCCCGGAGTCCCGCGCGCTCGACCTCGTCGATCACGGCCGCGGGCGTCAGGTCGAGCAGGGCCCGCGCCATGCCCGCGTAGGCCCCGTTCGCGAGCGCGTCGTCGATGTCCGCGGGATCGACGCGCCCGATGTTCCGCATCGCGACGCGCGTCTGGTTCCTGTAGAACGGGATGTCCTCGTACCTCGGGACCGGCGCCCTGGTGGCCGGGTCCTTGTAGACCAGCCGCGCGACGACCTCGCCGCCGACCACGGTCTTCTCCAGGACCTCCCCGACGTCCGCCGGCTTCACCTTCGTGTACAGGATCCCATCGGGCTGCACCACGACGAGCGGCCCGCGCTCGCAGAACCCGTGGCATCCGGTCTTCTTGGTGAACAGCCCGACCGACGCGTCGAGCCCCTTGTCCGCGACCTGGCGCGCCATCTCCTCGGCCACCGCGGCCGACCCGTTGGCCAGGCACCCGGTCCCGCAGCAGACCCACACCTCGCGCGAGCGACCCGCGGCCTTCGCCTTCGCGGCGCCGACCGCGGCATCGAACGCCTCACGGGAGTCGATCCTCATCCCTCGCCTCCCTTCGTGTCCGTGTCCGTGCCCGACTCCCCGAGCATCTTCCGGATGCCCGCCGTCTTCGCCCCCCCGTGGTACTCCCCCCCCACGATCACCACCGGCGCCATCGCGCACGCCCCGACGCAGTTGACCGTCCGGAGCGTCAGCGCCATGTCCGCGGTCGTCTCGCCCGGCTTCACGCCCGCCACGCGCTCGATCTCCTCGACGAGCATCGCGGCGCCGCGGATGTGGCACGCCGTCCCGACGCACACCTTCACGATCGTGCGCCCCTGGGGCTTCAACGCGAACGCCTTGTAGAAGGTCGCGACCGAGAACACCCGCGCGAGCGGCACGCCGAGCGTCTCCGCCACCCGCGCGAGCACGTCGCACGGCAGGTAGTTGTAGGCCCGCTGCACGTCCTGGAGCACCTGGATCAGCGCCGCCTCGTCGGCGGGATGCCGCCCCAGGATCTCCGAAGCGGGCGCCAGGTCGTGGCACGCGTGTCCGGGCATCACTCCCCTCTCCCGATCGAATACCCCTTCCTGACCGCGGCGATGTTCAGCTCGATCGCCTTGGGCTTGGCCGCGAACGTCTCGCGCACCAGCGCCTCGACCTGCTCCATCGACACCACGTCCGTCGCCCCGACGAAGGCCCCGAGCGCCACGATGTTCGCGGCGCGCGCGTTCCCGAGCGCCAGCGCGACCTCGTTCGTCGCGACCTTGATCACCTTCACGTCGGTCCGGGCGACGTCCCGGTTGATCAGCGACGTGTTGACCACGATGCACCCCCCCGGCCTGACCGCGGGCTCGAACTTGTCGAGCGAAGGGAGGTT
>VGRB01000506.1 GCA_016875475.1 Deltaproteobacteria bacterium | reverse complement strand
GTTTGTCGTCGGCGGACCCGTCGTCCACCACGATCAGCTCCCAATCGCGCAGGCCGCCCGAGGCGTACTCCGCGATGCGGCGGAGCGTGCCGCCGATGCGTCGCGCCTCGTTGAAAGCCGGAATGACGATGGACACGCCGGCGAGGGGGGAACCGGGAGCCGCCATGTTCCTCACTGGGCCAGCGCCTCGATCCGCAGGAGCTGGCGCCCGACCATCATCACGTCGCCGTCCGCCAGCGACAGGTCGCCCCGACGGCGGATGTAGGTGCCGTTCCGGCTCTTCATGTCGGCCAGCATCAGCCCGTCGCGCCCCGACTGGATGACCGCGTGCTTGCGCGACATGAACCGGTCCGCGCCGCAGCGCACGTCCCCCTCCTCGCGGCCGAACAGGAACGGCACCGCGCGGACCGGCCACACCTCGCCGTCGCTCCCGTCGGCCAGGATGCGCGTGACCGTGGCGAGGACCGTCTTCTCCTGGGGCGCCGCGTACAGGCGGTACTCGGTCGAGTCGAAGCGCGCCGGCGCGACCGAGACGCGGAACACCGAGTCGCCGCAGATGAACAGGTCGCCCTCGGCCAGGCGGTGCTCCGCGCGGATGCGCACGTAGAGCCCGTTGGTCGAGCTGACCTCGCGGACCTCGACGTGGTTCCCGACGGGCCGCAACTCGACGTGCCGCGGGGAGACCGCCGGGTCGTCCGCGAACGCGAGGTCCGCGCCGCCGCGGCCGATCGACATCCCGGCGTCCGGCAGCTCGTGCTCGGCAGAGTGCCCCCCGCCACGCGCGAGGCGGACGAGACGGAACTTCGGGCCGACCGTCCGGGAGCGCGGCGCGGACTCCGTCTTCTTGCGCGGCGGGGCCAGATCGGGCCGGCGCCCCGCCTCCAGGGTCGCCGAGTCCTCGAGGTCCGCCGCGGGCGCTGCGGGCGCGGCCGCAGCAGGCACTGGCGCCGGAGCGGGCGCCGCCGCAGCCGCCGCCGCGGGCGCCGGATCGGGCTCGGGCGCCGCCTGGGCGTTCGCCGCCCACGCGGGCTCGTCCGCGTGCCGGGCCTCCCTGGCCTGGGTCGTCTTCCCTCCCTTCGCGGGCTTCGGAGGCTCGGGCGCGGGCGCGGGCGCGGCGGGAACGGGCGAGCCGCACTCCGGGCAGAACGCGTAGGCCGGGTCCAGCTTCGCCTTGCAGCCCGGACACTCCCTCGTCGACAGCATCCCCTCCGACCGGGAAAACGGCGAGCCGCATTATTGAGCGGACGGTGGGGGATGTCAACGGCGGCCGCGGCCCGCAATCCGCCTGTTGGGAGGTCACCACGGCCGGCGGTGTAGTCCAGCTGCCGCCTGGTGCGTGGGAGGAGGCCGCGAACGACAAGTGCGACGTGAAGCCCTGATTCAGGGTTCGGGAACCCCGGGGATCGGCAGCGATCTCAGATCGTCGCAGCGGAACCCTTCCGCGGCGGCGCGCACCGCGAGCCGGTCGACCTCCTCGTTCTCGGGCATCCCGGCGTGGCCGCGCACGCGGCGGAAGCGGATGTCCTTGAAGCCGGCGATCAGCTCGGCCACCCGCCGCACGAGATCGACGTTCGCGTGCGCGCGCAGGCGACCCGACAGCACGCCGATCGCGTAGGACGAGTCGCTGACGATCACGACCGGGAGGTCGCGCCGCCGGATCTCGCGCAGGCCGCGCTCGATCGCGGACAGCTCGGCCACGTTGCTGGTCCCGCGGCCGATCGGCTCCGCGATCAGCTTCTCGGCGCGTCCGTAGCGGAGCAGCACGCCGATCCCCATGGGGCCCGGGTTGCCGCGGCACGCCCCGTCGCAGAACAGGTAGACGGCGTCGGGGCCCGCGGACGCACGCGGCGCGACGGCCTCGGACTCCATCACTGCACCACGGTCAGCTTCAGGACGCCCTCGTCGCTGAAGAAGAACCCCTTGCCGTCGTCGGACACGGAGAACACGACCAGCCGGAACTCGTACTGGCCGGTCGCGTCGGGCGTCACCGTGGTCTGCGCCGGGCCCGCCTGCTCGTTCAGGAATACCTGGCTGCCGGCGGGCTTCGCCGTCACGAACCAGCGGTACCCGTCCTCGAAGATGGGGTGGGTGCCGGTGGTGCTCCCGGACCCGTCGAGCGTGAAGGGCACGCCCTTGACGAACGGCTCGCCCTCGACGAGCGGCAGGGCCTCGGGCACCGCGACCGGCAGGTCCACGCCCTCGAAGTCGCCGCGGTGGCCGGTCATGTTGATGCGCGGGAACTGCTCCGTGCCCGTGAGCGAATCGACGTACGACACCTCGACCTGGCAGTTCGAGATCACGAACTTCTCGTCGAGGTCCGTCCTGAACTCCACCGTCACCGGCACCAGCCCGAACGCGGGCACCGCGGTCCCGTTCACGGGCGGGTTCACGACGAACGACCCCTCGACGTCGCACGCCTGGAGGTCGTCCGGCACCCTGACGTAGTTCACGGTACAGGCGCCGTTGCCCTTGTTCATCAGCACGAGCGTCTTCTTCTTCACGTCCGGCACGTTGCCGTGGAACACGAGCTGCGTCCCCGTGGGGGGGGACAGCTCCAGGTTGCACTTCTCGGCCCCGCCGCAGAGCTGGACCTCGGCCGTCCCCGCGAACGGCTGGTGGTACTCGATGACCAGCGTGCCGCTCTCGCCGTTCCCGCCGGGCGAGTTGTAGGTGACCGCCACGTCCACCGAATCGCCCGGGTCCAGGCGGAACTGGGTCTGCGACGCCGGGATCAGCGCGTTCGGCGCCGGCGTGTAGGTGCACGCGCCGGTCGTCGTGGCAGCGTCCACCTTGTACCAGTCCACGGAGTACGACTTCTGCGTGGTCGGGCGCAGCTTCGGCCGGTCCACGGTCACGCCGCCGGTCCCGTTGTTGTAGAGCTTCACGATCTTCGTGCACGTCGCGCCGACCTCCTCAACCGCCGTGAAGTCCAGGCACGTCGGGTCCGGCTTGGTCACCTGCAGGTCGCCCGGGTCGGTCTGCCCCTCGACCTTCACGCGCTTCGACTCGTTGTCCGGGTCGTTCGACTTGATGACCACGTAGTTGGTGTCCGGCGTGTCGGCCGGCTTGTAGCGCACGCAGAACTTGCACGGCAGGTTCGCGCCGTCCTGGCCGTCCGGGTCGATCTTCGTGTCCTTGCGGCAGACCTGGAACCCCTCCAGGGG
>VGRB01000505.1 GCA_016875475.1 Deltaproteobacteria bacterium | reverse complement strand
GGGGCGTGGCTCGTGGACGATACGGGGTACCCAAAGCAGGGCAAGCACTCGGTGGGGGTGGCTCGGCAGTACTGCGGGATGCTCGGGAAGACGATGAACTGCCAGGCGGCGGTGACCACGTCGATTGCGAACGACTGGGCGAGCCTCCCCGTGGCCCATCGGCTGTACCTGCCGGAGAAGTGGGCCGGGGACACGGAGAGGCGAAAGAGGGCTGGCGTGCCGGTCGAAGTCGTCTTCCAGACGAAGTGGGTCATCGCGCTCGACCAGATCACGGGCATGGTCGCTGCGGGAGTCCCGCGCGGCACGGTCCTCGCGGACGCCGGGTACGGGGACGTCGCGGATTTCCGGAAAGGCGTGACCGAACTCGGCCTGCCGTACGTCGTGGGCGTGCGCGAGGGGACAGCGGTCTGGCGACCCGGGGAGCAGCCGCTTCCTCCCGCGAGACAAGGGACGCGCGGACCGCACCCGAAGCGGGTGCGTCGGGATGAGGGACACCAGCCCGTCACGGTCTTGGCACTCGCGAAGGACCTGCCTGCGGATGCCTGGCAAGACGTGACCTGGCGCGAGGGGACGCAGGGAGACATGACGTCGCGCTTCGCGAGGGTGCGCGTCCGGCCCGCTCACCGAGACTACTACCGCATCGAACCGCGAGACGAGGAGTGGCTCCTGATCGAGTGGCCGTCGGGCGAGGACAAGCCCACGAGGTACTGGTTGTCCACGCAGCCGGAGGAGATGGATTTCAGAGCGCTCGTGCGTCTGGCGAAACTGCGCTGGCGCATCGAACGGGACTACGAAGAGATGAAGGACGAACTCGGCTTCGACCACTTCGAAGGTCGCGGCTGGCGAGGCTTCCATCACCACGCGACCTTGTGTATCGCGGCCTACGCCTTCCTCATGGCCGAGCGTGCTCGGCTTTCCCCCCCAGGAGCTCCGAGAAAGCCTCCCGTCGAAACGCCTCCCATTCCCGCTGGTTTCCGACCCCGAGGCGCCGCCCACCAGAACTGAGCGGCACCAGCCGACGTCCATCACCACGGCGCGCGTCGAAATCGCCACGCACCTCATGCGCGAACTGGAGTGGTGCCCCTTCTGCCGGAGGCGCCACGTCGTGCCGACCAACTCGGAACCGGCGCCGCAGCCGGTGGGCCTCTTCGAGCGCCTACGCGCAGAGGTGGCTGGATGGTTCGCGACACAGTAGTACTAGCTGTCCAGCCGGGGAAAACCACCTCGATTGCGACGCCCATCGTCCGGTGGCCGCGGTCCGAACCGTTCCAGTCAAAGCCTATCGGCCGGACTCCGGACGGCGCCGGGGCCGCGGTTCAGCACGTGCGTGTAGATCTGCGTCGTCTTCACGCTCTTGTGGCCGAGCAGCTCCTGGACCGTCCGGATGTCGTAGCCGTCCTCAAGCAAATGCGTCGCGAAGGAATGCCTGAACGTATGGCAGCTCGCGTTCTTTCGAACCCCAGACCGCAGAACGGCCTCGTGCACGGCACGCTGCACGACCGATTCGTCGACATGGTGCCGCCCCTGCCGTCCCGTCGCGCGATCGATCCAGCGACGATCCTGGGGGAAGACGAACTGCCAACAGAAGTCGAACGAGGCCCGGGGGTACTTCCGGTCGAGCGCGCCCGGCAGCACGGCTGACCCGAACCCCCATGCGAGGTCGGCATCATGGATTCGGCGGACTCGCCCGAGCTGGTCCTGCAACGGCTCGCGCAGGGTTCTTGCCAGGACCGTCGCCCTGTCTTGAGCCCCCTTCCCGTCGCGGACAACGATGAGGCTGGCCTCGAAGTCGATGTCCTTCACGCGCAACTCCAAGCACTCTGCCAACCGCAATCCGGCTCCGTACAGCAGCCGCGCGACGAGGAGTCCGGTGCCGCTCAGATGGCTCAAGACGGCCCGAACCTCATCCCGGCTCAGCACGACGGGAAGGCGACGGGGACGACGCGCACGCACGAGTTCGCCGAAGTCGCCGAGCGCGATGCCCAGGACCTTGCGATAGAGGAAGGACAACGCGCTCAGCGCCTGGTTCTGCGTGGACGCGCTGACGCCTTCGCTCGTCGCCAAGTGACTGAGGAAAGCATTGACCTCGGGTTCCGCCAGCTCGGCGGGATGCCGCAGGTCGTGGAAGTAGATGAAGCGTCTTGCCCATTGGCAGTACGCCTCCTCCGTCCGGCTGGAGTAATGCTCGGCACGGAGGCGCTGGCGCATCTGCGCCATCAGCCGGGGGCCGACTGCCGGCCTGACAGCGCATGCCGCCGAGTCGCGCGTCACGGGCTCCCCAGGCGCACGATCATCCAGGACAGGAACAAGGGCCCGACGCGACGCTTCGCTGCCGATCGACTCCACGATGCACCTCCGGGCAGGTCGCGAGCGGCTGGTGCCGCACCTCCCAATATCGAGCGAGACGGCAAAACGTTACACGGCCGAACCCGGGTCGGGATCCGCACTACCCCGAGCCCGAGGGCCAGGATTCGGACCCGCGACGAGCTTCTCCGGTTGCACTCGCGCCCGTTGGGGGTTCCGTGTTCGACCTCGACGAGCTTGCGGACGGTCTGCCACGCGGTGCTGCCGCACAGCAACTGGGAGTGGGCGATGGTCTGCCGGTCGGAGTCGCTGTCCGCGCTGCGACGAGGAGTGCAGGCGGCAGTCTTCCGGCTCGGCCGGGTGCCGGAGTGCCCCCTGTTGACCCCTGCGACACCAGGGGTGCCGCGCGTCTGGTGCGGGGTGCCGCAGCACCTTGATGCCCGGACCCCGGTCGCCGAAGTCCCACAGGTACCCCGCGAGGTCCGGCGGGCGGCGGAGATCGTCGCCGCTCAGAAGTACGGACCGCTCGCCGACTGATCCGGTCGGCTGGTTGCGTGCCCGCCGGGACCGGGGGCGCCTGTTCGATCGCGTCGCGGACCGGCTCCGGCCGGGGGGGGGGCCGGTGGGCGGCGCCACGGAGAGCCCGGGGGAGGCGGTCGGACGGTTCGAGCGGGAGACGTTCGGGGACGGGGTGTTCTGGCGGCGGGTGCGTCGGCAGCCGCTGCGTCCCGCCGCGGCAGGTCCCGCGGCGTCACCGCCGCAAAAGGGCCTACACGACCCCCTGGTCCAGCATGGCGTTCGCGACCCGCAGGAAGCCCGCCACGTTCGCTCCCTTGACGTAGTTCACGCGGCCGTCGGGGCCGCGGCCGTGCTCGACGCAGGCCGCGT
>VGRB01000504.1 GCA_016875475.1 Deltaproteobacteria bacterium | reverse complement strand
GGTCGTCGCGGCCGACGGCGGGCTGGAGGGCGTCCGCCTGGCGGCCGAGCACGCGGGGGCGCTGCGGGCGGTGCTGCTCGACCTGACGATGCCCGACCTCGCCGGCGACGCCGTGTTCGCGCGGATCCGGCAGGCGCAGCCCGACCTGCCCGTGGTGCTGATGAGCGGCTACGGCGAGGCCGAGGTGATGGCGAGGTTCGCGGGGGCGCGGGTGTCCGGCTTCCTCCACAAGCCGTTCGATTCGGCGCGGCTGATGGAGACGCTGGGGCGGGTGTGAACGCTACGGGCGCCAGACGTGGGTTTCGACGGGGGACTGGTGCCAGTCGCGGCTGGTTGCGCCCTGGGACTCGGCCCAGGTCCCGAACGCGGGGTACGCGTCGAGGACGGTCGAGCCCTCGGCAGGCCAGGCCCAGCTCGCCGGAACGTCGAGGGCCCACGGGAAGTTGCAGAAGCTCAGGTAGTAGCGGCCGTCCTGCTTGCTGGAGTCGTCGTCGCCCTCGCCGAACCGCTTGTCGTCGGCCAGCGCGGTCGGCGCCTTGTTCGGCAGGTGGACCTCGACCGCGCGGTCGTCGGACCGGAACAGGAACGGGTTGTAGGGCGCGTTCCCGGGGAGCGCGGGGTCGACGCCGGCCGACTTCAGCTTGATCACGAGGTCGAACGCCGGCGCCGCCACGCCCGCGCAGTCCGGGTCGGTGTTGAAGGTCTCGCAGCCCGCGGGCACGGTCGCGACGGCTGACGCGTCGTCGAAGACGCGGTAGACGACCGCGTTCCCGTGGCCCGCCTCGATCGTCACGGCATTGGCCGCGCCGCCGTCGCGCGCGATGGTCGCGGACGCGACGTCGTTCCTGGACAGGCCGGGGATCGCGAGCCCGAACCCGTCGTGCAGGTCCGAGCCGTGCGCCGAGAGCGTGACGCGGGCCCTGATCTCGACGAGCTTGGCCGAGGCGTTCGTGACCTTGTCCATGGCGTAGTCCACCACCAGGTCGTTGAAGTCGTAGTCGTCGCCGGCCGGCCACGCGTCCTCGAAGGCGAGCGTGCCCGCGACCGTGGTCACGAACGCCCGGTCGCGGTCGTCCGGGAAGTCGTCGTTGTCGTCCAGCACGCCGTCGCCGTCCCGATCCTCGTCCTCCGGCATCGGCGCGATGTCCTCGACGTCGATCGCGTCGGGGGGGTACGAGGTGACGGTGAAGACGATGTCGTTGAAGTCGTGGTCGCAGCTCCCGTTGTCGCGCCGGATGTCCTCCATGCCCAGGACGACCGAGCGCGAGATCGCGTCGGCGAGGAGGACGGTGTGGGCCTTGCGCTCCGACGCCGCGGACTCGGGGTTCAGCGCCTTCATCGTGTAGAAGACCCAGTCGCCCCCGGGCGGCCCGCCCGTGACCGGGGTCGTCGCGACGCCCGTGGACGAGCTGAACGCGTTCGCCACGACGACGAACCCGATGTTCGTGCCCGCGGGGAACGTGCCGAGCTTCATCGTGTCGCCCGAGCGGAGGCCGAGGGTCCCTCCGCCGCTGTTGTGGTAGGACGAGTTCGGGAACACCATGTACTCGGTCACCTGGTCGCGCGAGGTCGGGATCGCCTCGTCCGGGAACGTGAAGAAGCCGAAGGAGTTCTTGTAGCCCGCGCCCTCGTGGATGAACGTCACGAAGACGTCGGCGTTCTCCTTGAGGTGGACGTTCGCACCGAAGTCGTCGGTGATCAGGTCCGGGTTCGTCTTGGCGATGTTCCGTCCCTCGGGCAGCGCCGCGTTGATGCGCTCGAGCAGGTCGTTCCCCGGGGGCAGCTTCTTGTCGAACGCCTTCGGGATCCCGGAGTTCTTGTCGTAGTTGGAGGAATAGGGCTCGTGCAGGAACCTCCAGACCATCTTGCCGCCCTGCACCTTGAACCCGAGGCCGGCCGCGACGAGGAGCGCGATGGCGGCCACGGTCACGAATCGTCTCGCGTTCATGGCGACTCCCTCCCCAGCTCGATCGAGCCGGCGCCGGCGGCCAGCGGGACCGTCTCCTGGCTCTTCGTTCCCATGAACGAGGCGACCACGAAGACCTCGGTCGCGCCCGCGGGCACCGGGACGACGTCGCTCCACCGGCCGTCCGGCCCGGTGATCCCCTTGCCCAGCAACGTGTTGCCGATGGGCTCCGGGTCGCTCTCGAGGTCGCGGTCGTAGACGTACACGACCACGCCGGGGCGCGGGGTGCCGTCCGGGAACACGAGCGCGACGTCCACCTTCGCCCGGCCCCGCATCGCGTAGTCCCAGTCGCCCGGGACCCACAGCGTGCCGAGGCAGCCCTGCGGCGGCGGCGTCTCGGGTGTCACCAGCGCGTCCTCGCCGCCGGAGGGCGCACCGCCGCCGGGGTCGCACGCCCCGGCAAGGACGCACAGGAAGACCGATGCTGTTGCGACGAACCTCATACCCACCTCCCGCGGGTCCGATGCGGACCCACCCTTGCCACACTTCGGCCCCCCCGGAGCCGTGACAAATCGGGACGGGATATCGGCCCGATCGGCCCGGGTCTTTAGGGCCGGTTCGATGATCCGTCGGAAGTCGCGGTAACGCCAAGGAAACGACGGCGGCCCCGGGAGCGCCGCGCACGCCCCCCTAAAGAGGAAGGAAACCGGTGCCGAAGATGGGGGTGACACGTGCCCTTCCGAGGCAGGAGGTTCGTGATGAAGCGCAGCAGCGTGGGCCTGGTCCTGGCGGTCGCGATGGGTTCTCCGATGATCGGCTGCGACCCGGTGGCCGGGGACGACGGGGTGGGCGGCGCGGTCACGAACCCGATCGGAGGGTGCGAGGTCGACGGCCGGGACGTCCTGCTGGTCGTGGAGACCTCGCGGCGCATGTCGCTGGGCTCCGGCTACTCGCAGGGGTCCAAGGAGATCTCGCGCTACGAGATGGTCAAGGACACGCTGAAGCACAGCCTGCCGAAGCTCAAGAAGGCGATCGACTTCGGCCTGATCCTCTTCCCGTTCGAGGGCGAGAAGGACAAGAAGGGCGCGCCGCGCGTGTGCCCGACCTCCTGCGCCGTGGGCGACACGCTGATCCAGCCGGGCTCCCCGTACGGGTGGATGGTATCGAGCCTCGAGCACGCGGCCGAGGGCGGTCGCGCGGCCGTGGGCGGCGCGCTCGCCGGCGCCCGCGCGTACTTCGAGGGGCGTCCCGCGGCCGGGCGCGTGCGATCCGTGATGCTGTTCGCGGCC
>VGRB01000503.1 GCA_016875475.1 Deltaproteobacteria bacterium | reverse complement strand
CCCCAACGACGCGCTCGCGGCCCGCGCCGCGGCTCTGCGTGCGTCGGACGGCCCGACGATCCCGCTGGCGCTGGCCGACGAGCTGGCGACCAACCCCTTCCTGCGCCGCGCGGACGCGGACGCGTTCCGGCGGCTCTGCGAGGAGACGTGATGAGGCACGGAATCGTCGTCGCGGCGGCGCTTGCGGTCGGGTGCGCCGGGTCCGGCGGGGGGAGCGGCCCGGACCTGCCGTCCGACGTCGCATCGGACGCCGTCCCGGACCCGGACCCGGACCCGGGCGCGCCCGACACCCCGGACGCGGCGGAACGGTCCATGCGTACCCGGTGACGCTCGGCGAGGTCGAGGTCGAGGTCTGGTCGCCGCGCGTCACGGTGCCGCCCGGGGGGGAGGTGACGGTGGAGAGGGCGTTGAGGGTGTCCGAACAGTAGCTGCGCCGTCCCGGCGCGGCAGGTCCCGCGGCGTCCGGCCGCGGACGGAGGGCTTCATGGCACCGGTTTCCTGGAAGCGCGAAGGGAGCGTGGCGGTCGTGTCGCTCGACAACGGCGAGAACCGCCACAACCCGGACTTCGTGCGCGAGTTCCTGGCCGCGCTCGACGAGGTGGAGGCGGACGCGGGCGCGTGCGCCGTGGTGATCGCGTCGAGCGACCCCAAGAGCTGGTCCCAGGGCATCGACCTGCAGTGGATGCTCCCGCGGGTCGCGGACCCGGCGGGCCAGGACGAGATCCGCGAGTTCCTGCGGAGCCTCGACCGCATGTTCGCGCGCGTCCTGACGTTCCCGATGCCCGTGATCGGGGCCCTGTCGGGGCACACGTTCGGCGACGGCGCGATCCTCGCGTGCTGCTTCGACTTCCGCTTCGTGCGCGCGGACCGCGGCTTCTTCTGCTTCCCCGAGGTGGACCTGAACATCCCGTTCCTGCCCGGGATGATGGCGATCGTGAAGGCGGCGGTGCCCCAGCCGGCGCTGAACCGCTGGGTGCTCGAGGGCCGGCGCGTGCCCGGGCCCGAGATGGTCGATGCCGGGGTCGCGACGAGGGCGGTCGAGGGCGCGGACGCCGTGCTCGCGGAGGCCGTCGCCTACGCGGCCACGTTCACCAAGGGCCGCGGGATCGTCAAGGCGATCAAGCAGGAGATGCGCGGCGACATCCTCCGCGTATTCGAGGTTGACGACCCGCCGAATATCGCGGCGCTCCGCCTGATGGCGTGACCGCGTTCGGCGCGACCCGCGCTCGACATGCGCCCATGCGCACGGTCCGCTTGACGCTGGGAATACCCCCGACGATCATTGTCCGTCTTTTCCCGGGGGCGGCTGATGGCGCTTTCCGCGCGAGCGACCTCGACACCCGAGCCCCTGGTCCGCGCCTTCGCCCGGCGGGTCCAGCAGGAGGGCGCGCTCGACCTCACGCAGGGCGACTACAAGAACGCCGACTTCGCGCCGCACCCGGAGGTCATCCGGGCCGCGCAGCGGATCACGCGCAACACGGTCCACAGCTACGGGCCGGCGGTCGGGCGCATGGACGTCCGCAGCGCGGTCGCGGAGTTCTTCAACCGCGACGGGTCGCAGGACTACCCGGCGAGCGAGGTCCGCTTCCTCCCGGACGAGGTCGTGTTCACGCCGGGGACGCGCTCGGGCCTCGCGATGGTGCTGGAGGTCCTGGGCGAGGACGGGTCCGGCGTCGTGGTGCCGCGGCCGTCCTGGGAGTACGACTGGTTCGTGGCTCGCGCCGGCAAGCGCCTGGTCGAGCTGCACGCGCGCGCGCCCGACTTCCTGCCGGACCCCGACGAGCTGCGCGGCCTGCTCGCGCGCGGGGGGATCTCGAGCGTCATCCTGAACAACCCGCACAACCCGACGGGCCGCGTGTGGCCTCGCGAGCGGGTCGAGGCGCTCGTCCGGGTCTGCGTGGAGCACTCCGCGTACGTGCTCTACGACTCGGTCTACCAGCGCCTGGACTACGTGGACGCGTTCGTGAACCCGGCCTTCGCGAGCCCGGAGTGGCGGCATTGGGTCGTGACCCTGTCCGGGCTGTCCAAGATGGACATGTTCGGCGCCTCCACCGGGGCGCGCGCGTGCTGGCTCGTGATGTCGGACGAGATCAAGGCGGGCGGGGTGCGGGCGCGCGAGGTGATCGCGAACCTGTCCGCGTGGCTCGTCGCGACGCCGTCCACGCTGGCCCAGGACTGGGCGCTCGCCGCGCTCCAGAGCCCTCTCGCCTCCGTCCGCCGCCCGTCGCCGTACATGCGCGAGCGGCGCGACTACATGGCGGCCGCGGCCGACGCGCTTGCGCCGCTCGGGGTGGAGCGCACCGACTTCGGCGGTACGTTCTACGCCCCGCTCGCGTTCCCCGGGCTGGTCGGCGAGCCGTTCGAGCGGCTGCGGAACGGGGTCCGCGAGCGGGCGGTCGTGGAAGGGTCCGAGGACGCGTTCGAGCTGCTCCTGTCGGGCGCGGTGGGGGGGATCCCGTTCGCCGCGTTCGCGGGTTCGCGGCCGGAGGCGTACGGCACGTGGCAGCGCCTCTCGTACGGGTCCAAGGACGTCAAGGAGCTGAAGGTATTCATGGCCCGGGTGCGCGACCGGATCGAGCGCCTCGGGCGGCGCGGGTCGAGCGCGCCCGCGCCCGCGTTCTCGCCGGCGGACGCCGTCTACCGGTCCGCGTGCACGGCCGACGGGTACGACGCGCTCGACGCGCTCGACCGCGGGGCGTTCGAGGCGGCGCGGCGGCAGTGGCTCGCGCGGACGCGCGTCGAGGACCTGCGGATCACCTCGACCAAGCACCCCGACTCGACCGCCCACCGCGCCGAGCAGGTCGCCCGCGCCGTGGAGGTGGGCGGCGGCGGGGCCGACCACGCCGCGCGCGCGCTGGCGCACATCGAGTGGAACCCGCTGGTCGAGGCGAGGGAGGAGTTCGACGAGACGATCTCGGACCTGCTCGGCTGCTGCAACGAGGCCCTGCTCGACTACGAGGGGCGGAACGTCAGCCCGGAGTGGCTGGACCTGCCCGAGAAGGTCGTGCTCGCGCTGCTCCGGTACGGCGTGGTGCCCGGCGACGAGCGGTCGCTGCTGTTCCGCGCGCCGAACCCCTGGATCGAGCAGGACGAGGAGAAGATATCCAAGCTGCTGTCGATGGTTGCGCGCACGAACTTCCTGTTCCTGCTCGCGGCGGAGCGGCTCGGATTCGAGCCGGTCCGGAACGCGATCCACGAGGTCACGGTCCCCCAGATCGGCGCGCGCGCGGACATC
>VGRB01000502.1 GCA_016875475.1 Deltaproteobacteria bacterium | reverse complement strand
GGGGGATGTTCGCGGGCACGGGGACGCTGTGGAAGAGCCCGAACTGGAGCTTCGGGCTGAGCATGTACCTCCCGATCAACCCGCCGGCCCGCGAGAAGCCGGACCCGCAGAAGAAGAAGGAGAAGAGCCCCTGCGACCCGAGGTGGTAGCGGCGGGCGTCCGGGAGCGGTTCGACCGCCCGGGGCGCGGGTGCGAGCGGACCGACGCCGCCTGGCCGGTCCACGGCGGCGATCGTGGTCGAGGCGATTCGCGACATGCAACGGAGGCTCTGATGCGCGCTGTCCCGAGGATCCTGGTGACCCTGGTCGTGGCCACGACGGGATGCGTGGGCGACGTCCTCGGTGAATCCCCCCCGTCCGGGCCGTCGGACTGCGACGTGCCGGCCGCGACCGGCAAGTTCACGGACCGCGGGGACGGAACGGTCGGCTACACCGCCCCCGTGATCCGGACCGTCTTCCAGAAGGACTCGCCG
This sequence comes from Deltaproteobacteria bacterium, assembly GCA_016875475.1. Classification (GTDB taxonomy): domain Bacteria; phylum Myxococcota_A; class UBA9042; order DTJE01; family DTJE01; genus VGRB01. The sequence continues at coordinate 2,766 of VGRB01000502.1, read as the reverse complement.
GGGTCGGATTACACCTGGAACGGGGCGAACGAGTACTGCGAGGACCTCGAACTGGCCGGTCTGGACTGGCGGCTCCCGGAGCGGTCCGAGCTGGAGGGCCTGCTCGTGGACTGCCCGGTGGAGGGATGCCGGATGGAGGCGACGTTCGAGGGCTCGTGCAACTACTACTGGGCGTCGGACGAGGAGAAGCCCGGCGACCCCGACTCCCCCCGCGGGTTCACCGACATGGGCTTCGGCGGTTCGGGCTTCGACGGCAAGGGCTACGAGCACGCGGTGCGCTGCGTCGCGAAGCAGCCCTGATCTGCCTGTCCCGGAGGGGCTGCGGCAACCGGGGTGACCGAGCACCCGACCGCGCGATGGACGGCACAGCGGATTGCCGGAAGGGCGCTAGCCGCACGTGCCCATCTGGTCCGGGGCGCACATGCCGCAGGCCCAGCAGAGTTCGATGCAGCCGCAGACGAGCGCTCCCTTGCACGCGGAGATCCCGGGGCAGTCCGCGTCGTCCCAGCAGCAGGCCGCGTCGCCGGGGCACTGGGGGCCGAGCGGGTCCGGGACGCAGGACCCCGGCAGGTGATCGGTCTCCAGGCCTCCCCGGCACACGAGGCCCGGCCCGCAGTCGGAGTCCGCGTTGCAGCAGCCGGCCGGCAGCGGCGTGCAGGTGCCGGGCCAGGACGGCTCCGCGCAGAGCATCCCGCACGGGCAGGGGGAGCCGCCGGCGCACTCCTGGGTGCTGTAGCAGTCGGAGTCCTTCCAGCACTTCCCGGCCTCGGGCTTCGGCTCGCACGTCCCGCCGAGCTCCGGATGGACGCACGCCATGCCCTCGCCGCACTCGGTGTCGAGCGCGCAGCACCCGGCCTGCGTGCAGGTGCCCGGCGTGTCCTCCATGTCGCAGGCTGCCTCGCAGGGGCAGATGGCCGCACCCTCGCAGACCTCGCCCGGCGCGCAGTCCGGGCCGTCCCAGCACCGCCCCGCCGCCGGCTGGGGCAGGCAACTGCCCGGGGCGCCGCCGGGCGTGGCGCCGCCGCAGACCAGCCCGCTGCACTGCGCGTCCGCGAAGCAGCATCCGGGGAGCGCCTGGCAGGAGCCCATGTGGTCCGGCTCGTCGCAGTCGGCGTTGCACGGGCAGACCTTCTCGCCGTCGCACGCCTGCCACGACTCGCAGTCGGCATCGTCCCAGCACTTGCCGGGAGGAGCCGCGATCTCGCACACGCCGGTGTCGGACCCGGGGAAGCGCGCGCAGGCGTATCCGGGGTCGCAGTCGCCGTCGGCCTTGCAGCAGTCGCCGGGCAGGGGCAGGCACTCGCCGGGCTTCATGCCCGCGCAGTCGACCAGGCACCCGCAGCCGACCGCGCCGTGGCAGAACCAGCCGGGCTCGCACTGGGTGCCGGTCCAGCACTGGCCCGCCGGGGGCAGGGGCATGCACAGGCCGGGGCTCCAGTGCCCGGTCCCCTCGCCCGTGCAGACGTAGGCCATGCCGGTCCCGAGGTCGCAGTCCTGGTCGGTCCGGCAGCAGTCCGCGGGTCCCTTCACGCAGTCGCCCTCCGACGGCAGGCTGCTCATCACGCAGATCGTGTGACGATCGCCGAGGCACTTCTCGCCCTCGCCGCAGTCGGAGTCGAAGAAGCACTTGCCCTTTTCGGGCGCGGTCCAGCACGTGCCGGGCGTCCCGAGGTGAAGGCCCAGGCACACGCTGCCCTGGGGGCAGTCCGCCGGCGCGTCGCAGCACCCCGTGGGGTGCGGGAGTCCGGGCGCATCGGCGGCCTCGATGTCGAACGCCGCGTCCGTTCCGGCCTCCGGGGCCGCGTCCGTTCCGGCCTCCGGGGCCGCGTCCGTTCCGGCCTCCGGGGCCGCGTCCGCTACGGCCTCCGGGGCCGCGTCCCCGGGAGCCTCCGCGGCATCCCCCGGGGCCTCCGGGGCGTCGGCGAAGGGCTGCGCGTCGGAGGGCGCGTCCGCGGCGTCGGCCGATGGATCCGATCCGCCCGATGCGCACGAGCACCCGGCCAGCGCCAGCGCAATGGCCAGCGCGGCGGCCGTTCCACGACCTCGGTCACTCATCCTTGCCTCCTCCCTGGGAACGGCGGCCGTCCCCTCTCCCACGGATGCGTTCGAGAAGCTAGCAGGATCGGTGCCAGCACGGATCCCGCAGGATCATGGGTCGTTGCGCAGTCCGGGACCTCGCATGGCTCCGGTGTCGATGACATCCCTGTCATGCCGGTGACGCTCCGGCAGTGGGTAGCCCGTCCCAGGTGCACGTTGACGGACGTGCGGGCCGCCTTCATCCGGCTGCTACGCATGCCCAGCACGACCATCGCCTCGACCTTCTCTGCCACGACGACGAAACGGTTGTAGGCGCGCACGTGCGGCGGCTTCATTGCGAGCAGCGAGGGGAAGTCGGTGTCGTCGGGCGGCGGCGACCCACACGTCTGGCGGGGACTGGGTCCCCAGTTCGTGGAAGCTCAGCGCGGACAGCAGGCAGATGACGCCGCGCGGCACGATGCCGCAGGCGAGCGCCAGTGAGTGGTGCGGCGTCGGCTCGGCGCCCGCGAACCGGTACACGCCTATCGACACGCGCTCCAGCGCCTCGCGCTTCCACAGCTTCCACACGGTCGACGCGTCGACGCCCGAAGCCCGCGCATCGGCGGTGCGGAAGATGCCACCGGAGCGGGCGAGATCCTTCAGGCGTTGGAGCGGAGGCGTCTTCACGGCCAGAGCCTAGCACATGAACCAACCAGCCTCGACACCTATTTACGGGTGTAGAGGCTCCCC
>VGRB01000501.1 GCA_016875475.1 Deltaproteobacteria bacterium | reverse complement strand
AAGAAGCCCGAGTGCGCGGGCAAGGACTGCGGCGACGACGGCTGCGGGGGGACGTGCGGCAAGTGCGGGACCGGACAGACCTGCGAGGCCGGGGCGTGCAAGGCGGTCGTCACGTGCACCGACTGCTCCGGGACGGTCGATGTCCCGGCCGGCACGTTCTGGATGGGCTGCAACCCGGCGACCGGGCCCGGATGTCCCGACCCGGCCGAGACTCCCTACCACGAGGTGAGCCTGTCCGCGTACCGGATCGATCGGTACGAGGTGACCAACGCGCGGCTCGTGGATTTCCTCAACAACGCGGCGAGCGACGTGTGCGGAGGCCGGTCGCGGTCCGACTGCGTCGCCGTGAGCACGAGCACGAGCCCCGTGTACTACGACGAGCCGCCTGCCTCGGGCCCGCTGTCCTTCCACGTCAAGCCGGGTCGGGAGAACGACCCCGCCCAGGTCGCGAGGTGGCTCGGCGCCGTGGCGTTCTGCCAGTTCTGGGCGAAGGGGCACGTCTGCTCCGAGGCCCAGTGGGAGAGGGCGGCCCGGGGTACGGACGGCAGGTCCTATCCCTGGGGGAACGGCGAGCCGGGCTGCGACCTCGTCGTGGTGAAGGGCGAGGGGGGATTCGGCTGCCCCGGCGTCGCCGGCCCGATGCACGTGGGGTCCGTGCCCGCCGGCCAGAGCCCTTGCGGCGCCATGGACATGGCCGGCAACGCGGCGGAGTGGGTCTACGACTACTACGACGCGGGCTACTACCAGTCCGGCCCGAAGCAGGACCCGGTCCAGAGCGAGGACGTGGAAGGCGCGGGGATGGGGGTGCTGCGCGGCGGCAGCTGGGCCGGCTACAACCTCGAAGCCCTCTGGAAGCCGTTCATGACGTTCACGCGCGCCTGGTCCAAGCAGACCAATCCGGCAGGGTTCCGTTGCTGCTACGAGGTGGCGCCATGACGACCTGCGTCACGACCCGGGCCGATCCCCGCCTCCATGCGGTCGTCGCTCGTCGGTATCCGGCGGCGTTGGTGCTCCTGCCGGCACTCGTCGCCGCGGCCTGCGGGGTGTCGCCCGCCGGGCCCCGCTGTACCCCGGGGGTGCAGCGGTGCAACGGCGTCCACGTGGAGCAGTGCGCGACCGACGGCTCGGAGTGGCTCTGGAAGATCGACTGCGAGCCGGGACAGACCTGCTCGGACGGGTCGTGCCTCGGCGGGGCAGACGCGACGGCCGAGGACCCGTCAGGTACCGAGATTCCGGTCGAGGACGCGGTTGCCGCGGACCCCGGCCAGGAGGCCGCGGGCCCGGACGAAGCCGCCCACGATACGTCCTTCGATGGCGCGGCGCCCGACGGCGAGCCGTTCCCCGACCCCCCCGGCGAGGATGCGGCTGCCGCCGACCCGACCCCGGCCGACGCCCCCGATCCGGCCCCGGCCGATGTGGCCGACCCGCCCGATCCCGGCACCTGCACGCCGATGCACCACAAGGGCTGCTGCGGTACCGCGGTGTGCTGGTTCGATTCCTGCGGGAGCGCGGGCGAGCAGGTGGCTGCCTGTCCGTACGGCTGCGACGCCGGGGTCTGCAAGACCTGCACCCCGGCCTGCGCGGGAAAGACGTGCGGCGAGGACGGGTGCGGGGGGACTTGCGGGGGGTGCGCGTCGTGGACCGTCTGCGTCGACGGGGCCTGCGTGCAGGGCATCGCGATCGAGGAGGACCAGCAGGTCTGCCACGAGGGCTGGTGCTTCGCCTACCCGCAGGTGTTCGACTACCGCTTCATGGACCTCTGCGCCCGCGGCCCGAACGACGTCTGGGGCACCGGCCAGGGCGACTTCCTGGTGCGGTTCGACGGAACCCGCTGGACCCGGGTCGCGATTCCCGAGGCGCCGCCCGGATGGGAGCCGGGGATGGTCCACGCGAGCTGCCTTCCCGGGTCCAAGATCGTGGCCGGCAGCACGCGGACCGTGATGGTCGGAGACGCGGGGAAGTGGACCGTGACCGCCGTCCCGGACTCGGCGCTGGAGATCACGGATATCTTCGCGACGGGGGGGAGCGCGTTCTACGCTTCGACGTCCGGGAAGCCGTCGGAGCGCGCGAGCCTCTACCAGTACGACGGCTCGGCCTGGTCGCCCGTGCCGTTCGCCAAGGAGAAGGCCGACGAGTGCTTCCAGATCGCCGGGACCGGGCCGGATCGCATGTTCGTCCTGTGCGAAGGTGCCGACGGCACCGACCTCGTGCTGGCGAAGGCGCCGGCCTGGACGGCCATCGTGCTGCCCCCCGACACCGACACGATCGGGGCCTTCGCGGACGGGACGCTGTTCGCGCTCCACGGCAGCGGGACCCGCCAGTTGTCCTTCCACGACGGCACCTGGAAGCCTGCGCCCCCGGGGGTGACGGCGCAGTCGTACCGGGTCGTCTGGGGCGACGGGCCTTCGAGCTTCCACGCGATCGTGAAGCCCTCCGGCTCGAGCGGGTGCGACCTCGTCCGCTGGGACGGGTCGGCCTGGACCGTTGTGGACCTCGGCCAGGAGTGCATGAGCACCGAGGGGTACAACTACGACGACCGCTTGTCGATCGTGCCGATGCCGTCGGGCGGCTTCCTCGCCGCAGGCAGCGACGACCTGCTGTACAGGCACGACGGCAAGGTCGGCGGCCGGGTCGGGAAGGGAACGCTCGGGGACCCCCGCGCGGTCTGGATGTCCGAGGACGGGACGCTCGGGATGGTCGCCGATTCCGAGCTCTACCGGTTCGGAGGGGGCGCGTGGCAGCGCGTCTGCCCGGAACACAAGGTCAAGGCGCCCCTCCGGGGGACGGGAAGCGCCCTCTGGGCACCGACCGGGTACGGCTCCCTCCTGGAGGCGGACGCGGGCCAGTGCAACCTCATCCAGGTGCCGGCCCAGGGTCCGTCGGTGTACTACGACGACTGGGACTTGAGCAGCCTGTGGGTGGCGGCGCCCGGCGACGCGTGGTGGGTCGCGAAGAACGGGGCGCTGCTCCACTACGAGGGCGGCGCCTGGTCGGTCGCCCAGACGGGCAGGCCCCAGTGCTGGTCCCTCGCGGATGGCGATTTCTCGCCTTGCGAGCGGTTCGAGGGGGTGTGGGCCGCGTCGCCCGGCTCGGTCCTGGCCTGGGGCTGCAGCCGGGTCCTGCGCTTCGACGGGACGACGTGGTCGGAGCTGGACCTGAAGCCGATCCTCGGCTCGACCGCCTACTGCCTCGCCATCTTCGACGTCTGGGGTACCGCGGCCGACTCGTTGTACATGCTCATGCAGGG
>VGRB01000500.1 GCA_016875475.1 Deltaproteobacteria bacterium | reverse complement strand
TCTGCGTGTACGCCGAGAAGCCCTGCGCCAGCATGTACAGGAGGTTCGCGTTCTCCGGCTCCGACCGCAGGAAGACCTCGACCGTCTTGAGGCTTGCCGGGAACGCCTCCCGCGCCAGGTCGACGTCCGGCTCCTCGTTGATCGCCGGCTGCCCGGCGCTCACCAGGTCCGCGGTGATCCGGAGGGCCATCTTCCTGACGGAGCACCCCGGTGCGGCGAGCGTCGCTGCCACCGTTGCGACCGCGATCCACCGAGCGCCAGCCAGCATTTCCCACCCCGGTCCGGACACGCGCCGGAGACTATCGAGGCTTGCGCGCACTGTCAACGCTCACTACCATCCCATCCGACCGGCCCACGCAGGGACGTCCCGATGACGCGGACCCAGGTCCTGCTCCTGCTCGCCTCGATCGCCCCGGGGGCGGCCCTCGCAGACTCCGTCGAGGCGGCGCCCGCTCCGGCGGATCTCGTCGCGGCCTTCTCCGCGATCCCCCCCGACCCGCCGCCCAAGGAGCTTTGCGCCGACGCGCACTTCGTGAAGTCGGACGAGGAAGCCCACTGGTTATTCAAGGGGGCGGTCACCGGTCTCGGCGGGGTGTTCGTCGGGCTCGGAACGGACCAGAACTACGTGATGGCGGGGTGGGCGCGGCCGGACGTGCTGGTGCCCGCGGACTTCGACCAGGTGGTCGTGGACGTGCACCGGCTGTACGGGATCGCGTTCCTGGCCTCGCCGGACGCGACCGCCTTCGTGAGGGCGTGGACCGCGCCCGAGCTGCCGGCGTTCGAGGAGCGCGTCCGCCGGGCGTTCGAGGACCCTGCCGCCCGGGCCCGCATGCTGAAGGCCCTGCGCTACGCCCGCCCGTTCGTCGAGATGCGCCTGCGCTGGATGCTTCGGGCCTACCGCAAGCACAAGGTCGCGTTCTTCCTGTCCGATCCGGACCAGTACCGCTTCGTGGCCTCGCTCTGGCGGGCGAACCGCGTCTTCCCCGTGCGCGGCGACCTGACCGGCGACAAGGCCTTCGCCGGCATCGCCGCCGCCGCCTCGAAGGCCGGCCTGCCGGTCCGCGCGCTCTACCTGTCGAACGCCGAGAAGTACTTCGACTACAACAAGGGCTTCAACGAGGCGATGCGCGCGATGCCGTTCGACGACCGCTCGGTCGTGCTGCGCACCGCGGGAGGCTGGCACGTGCCGGACCCGAAGGGGAAGGACCCCGACCCGCTCTACATCTTCCTGGTCCAGCAGGGCATGGACTTCAAGGCGTGGATCCGCGACGTGAAGCCGCGCGGCTGGAAGCCGCTGATCTACCAGCGGAAGAAGACGGACGTCCGGGGCCTGTACACGATCCCGGGGCCCGGGTCGCGTCGGCCCGGGTCGCGCTAGTGGTCCCCGCCACAGATGTAATGGGTGATCCCCCGGCTTCGCCGGGGAGGCCGCCGAGGTTTGACGGTTCCGGAAATGAACGGCCCCCAAGGCGCTCGTTTGAGCTTATCCGCGCGATAAGTGACAGGAATCCGGGGGTCCCCGCATCCCCCTTGCGTCCGCAGGCCGCAAGGGGGGCCCAGAAGGCCGGTGCCCGAGACGCCCCGCGCAGCCGGCGATCGATAATCCCGCTGACCCTCTCAGGCCGTCGGCGGGGTGCCAACGAGGACGGGTCCTGAGGTATCCTTCCAAGGGCGTTCCGGAGGGCGGCACCGTGCGACTGCGCGTGGCCTGGATCGTGTTCGTGGGGTTCCTTGCATGCAGCGGCGGGTCGTCCGGGGGGACGGCCGATGCATCCGCCGTCGCCGTCGACGTCGCGACCGATGCGGCGTCCGATGCGGCGTCCGATGCGGCTTCCGATGCGGCGCCCGATGCGGCGCCGGAGGTCGCGAAGTGGGAGGGGTGGAAGCCCGGCTGCGAAGGGGAGGGCACCGGCGCGGCCTGGACCGTGGTCCACGACGAGACCTTCGCGCGAGGGCCGGCCGTCCAGCTCTCGGATCGCGACACGGTCACGATCCTCTGGCGTACGGCCGTGCCTTCGGCGGAGCAGGGGTGCGTCGAGTACCGGGTGGCCGGGAAGACGGAGAAGCGCTGCGGCGCGGCCGACGCGAACGGGCAGTACGAGGTCGCGCTCGACGACCTGCCGCCCGGCACCGAGATCCCGTACACGGCCTCGGTCGGCGCATCGCGGACGGCGGAGATGACGTTCCGCACCATGCCCGACCGGCCGAAACGCATGAAGATCGCGGTATTCGCTGACGCCCACGACCGGGAGGAGCGGCTGGCGAAGTTCTCGAAGGTCGCGCTCGCCGAGGGCGTGGACCTCGCGGTCGGCGTCGGCGACCTGACGGGCGAGGGGCTCCCGGAGCAGTGGGACCGGTTCTTCCGCGGCATCCGCGACCTGGCCGCGCGCGTGAACGTGTGGACGGTGATCGGCAACCACGATTCGAAGAACACCAACGGCTACATGGAGTCGGTCGCGATGCCGCACGGGAACGACACCCCCGGCGAGGAGCGGCTCGCGGAGGGCTGGTGGGCGCGCCGCGTCGGCAACGTGTGGCTCGGCGGCGGCTGGATCCGTGACTTCTACCTGTCCATGCCCGACACGGAGATCGGCCAGATCGGGTGGTTCCGGAGGCAGTTCCAGGGCGACGACTTCAAGACCGCGCGCTGGCGGCTCTTCTTCATCCACGAGCCCGCCTACAACGTGAGCTGGGGCGGGTGCGAGATGAACGGGGAGTCGTGCCTCCAGCGGACCCTGGTGCCGATGATGGAGCAGAACGGGTTCCAGGCGAGCTTCCACGGCCACATGCACGGCATCGAGTGGGGGCCGCTCGCGCCCGGCTACACCGCCTTCACCGTGGCGCCGGTCGGCGGAGACCCCCCCCCGGGCGACTGCCCCGTGCCCGAAGGGTTCCCGCAGCCTTGGTACTCGATCTACGGCAACCAGGCGTTCGCGATCGTCGAGACCGGGTGCGACGTGATGACGGTCCGGTTCGTGGACCTGGACGGGAAGGAGCTGGGCCGGGTCGAGGTGCCGGCGGGGGGTTAGGTCAGGGCGTGGCCGCCGGAGCAGGGGCGGGTGCGGCCGCAGGGGCGGGAACGGGCTCGGGCTCCGGTACGGGGACGGGAGGCGGCGCGGGGGGGCGCAACAGCGACAACTGCCCCTGGCGGGAGTAGTCGATCGCCTCGGCCAGGATGCGGGCGGCCTCCTGGGGGGCGTGGAACCCGGTCGAGTTCTCCGCCTCGACGAAATCCAGGTAGAACTGGGACTTGCGCT
>VGRB01000499.1 GCA_016875475.1 Deltaproteobacteria bacterium | reverse complement strand
GCCCCGGGTTCGGCGTCAGCGGGCAGTTGTCCCCCTTGTCCCATATGCCGTCGTCGTCGTCGTCCCCGTCGCACGCGTTGCCCTTCCCGTCCTTGTCCGTGTCCGTCTGGTCCGCGGTCGCGAGCGTCGGGCAGTTGTCCGCCTCGTCCGGCGTCCCGTCGTTGTCGTCGTCCGGGTCGCACGCGTCGCCGAGCGCGTCCTTGTCGTTGTTCGTCTGGTCCGGGTCCGCCGTCTTCGCGCACTTGTCGAGCCCCCCCGGCACGCCGTCGTCGTCGTCGTCGTCGTCGCACGCGTCGCCCGCCTTGTCGCCGTCCGTGTCGACCTGCGCGGGGTCATAGACCCCCGGGCACACGTCCTTGTCGAGCGGCACCCCGTCGCCGTCCGCGTCGTCCTGGCACGCGTCGCCGATCCCGTCGCCGTTAGCGTCCGCCTGCGTCGGGTTCGCGGTCATCGGGCAGTTGTCCGCGCCGTTCAGCACCCCGTCCCCGTCGCGATCCGCATCGCAGGAATCCCCGACCCCGTCGTCGTCCATGTCGCCCTGCTGCGGATCCGCCATCCCCGGGCACAGGTCGTCCGCATCCGCGACCCCGTCGTTGTCGTCGTCCGCGTCGCACGCGTTCCCGAGCCCGTCCTTGTCCGCGTCCGCCTGGTTCCCGGCCGGCGGGGGCTCCGTTGCGCCGTTCGGCACGTGCGGGCAGTTGTCGAACGCGTCCAGCACGCCGTCCCCGTCGTCGTCGCCGTCGCACACGTCCCCCTGGCCGTCCCCGTCGCCGTCCTCCTGGGCCGGGTTCCACGCGAACGGGCAGTTGTCGTCGGCCGTGTCCACGCCGTCGCCGTCCGCGTCGCCCTTGCAGGCGTCCCCCGCCCCGTCGCCGTCCGTGTCGAGCTGGTCCGGGTTCTTCACCTTCGGACAGTTGTCGGCCTCGTCCGCCACGCCGTCGTTGTCGTCGTCCTCGTCGCACGCGTCGCCTACGTGGTCGCGGTCCGTGTCGAGCTGGTCCGGGTCCGACGCGAACGGGCACCGGTCCACCACGTCCAGCACGCCGTCCCCGTCCTTGTCGTCGTCGCACATGTCGCCGGTGCCGTCGGAGTCGAAGTCCTTCTGCTCCGGGTCCGGGTAGTCGGGGCACACGTCCTCGACGTTCGCCACGCCGTCGCCGTCCCGGTCGGGATCGCACGCGTCCCCGACGAGGTCCGAGTCCTGGTCGTCCTGGTCCGCGTTCGCCACCCCCGCACAGTTGTCCGCGTAGTCCGCGACCCCGTCGCCGTCCGAGTCCTTGTCGCACGCGTCGCCGTACCCGTCGTGGTCCGCGTCCGCCTGGTCCGGGTTGGCCACCCGCGGGCAGTTGTCCCCCCCGTCCGGCGCGCCGTCCCCGTCGTCGTCCGCGTCGCACGGGTCGCCGTCCCCGTCGCCGTCGAGATCGGTCTGGTCGTTGCTCGCGAGCCCGGGGCAGTTGTCCACCGCGTCCAGCACGTGGTCCCCGTCCGCGTCCGCGTCGCACGCGTCGCCGACGCCGTCGTGGTCCAGGTCCGCCTGGTCGTCCGCGAGGCCCGGGCACAGGTCCTCCCCGTCCGCGACCCCGTCCCCGTCGTCGTCCGGATCGACGCAGTCCGCGAGCCCGTCCGAGTCGAGGTCCGCCGCCCCCTCGTCCGTCTCGCCGGAGCAGTTGTCGTCGATGCCGTTGCACACGTCCGTCGTGCCCGGGTTCACCGCGTCGTCGTCCGGGCTGCAGTCGTCCGCGTCGAGGTACCCGTCACCGTCGCGGTCGTCGTCGCACGGATCGCCCTTGCCGTCGCCGTCCAGGTCGTCCTGGGCCGGGTTTGCGACCCCGGGACAGTTGTCCGCGCCGTCGTCCTTCCCGTCCGCGTCGTCGTCCGGGTCCACGCAGTCCTTCTGCCCGTCGCCGTCCAGGTCCGCGAACCCCTGGTCCGTGACGCCGTCGCAGTCGTCGTCGGCCCCGTTGCACGCGTCGTGGGCCGCGGCCGTCCCCTCGCACCCCGGCACGCCGTCCACGCACGTCGAGGTGCCCGGGCACCTGCCGAACTGGTTCTCGACGAGGCACGCGCCCGGGATCACGTCGTCCGTCGCGCCGTTGCAGTCGTTGTCGATGCCGTCGCACGTCTCGGCAACCGGCGCGAGCCCCTCGCACTCCCCGAGCCCGTCCTTCGTGCACCGCCGCGTCCCCGGACAGCTCCCCACGTCGTTCGCGACCAGGCAGGCGGCCGCGGCCTTCTCCTTCACGTAGCGGTCGGAGCACACGCACGTCTCCCCCCACGGCACGCACCGCCTCGCGCCGCCGACGTCCTCGCAGCCGCTCCCGTCCGGGCACTTCGCCTCCCCCTCGCAGTTGCCGAGGCAGAAGCTCGCCGTCCCCGGCTCACCGAGCGGGGTGCACCACGCCTTCGCCTTGCCCGCGCCCTCCGCGCAGTCCGAGTCCTTCGCGCACGGCCGGCACTGGTCCGGGAAGTCCGGCATGCACACCCCGCCCGCGACCGGGTCCTCGACGCACCTCCACGCCTCCGGGCAGGGCTTCGTCGCGGAGCACGCCTCGGTGCACCGCCGGCCGATCGGCACGGTCACGCACTTGCCGCTCGGACACTCCTCGTCGCGCACGCAATCGCACTGGTACGGGGGGGTGCCAGGGGGGCACTGGAACGTGCCGCCGCCCTCGTCGGGCATGTCGCCGGGCGCGTCCGCGACCTCGTCCGCGACCTCGAGGGTCGGCTCGCCGATTTCCCCCCCCAGCTCGCCCGCGCCGTCGCCGGCGAGCGCATCGGACGTTTCGCACCGGCCCGCGACGCACGCCATCCCGGACGGACAGTGCCCGTCCTCCAGGCATTGCAGCCCGGTCCGCTCGAAGGTGATCACCGTGCCGTCGCAGCCCGCGAGGGCCGCGGCGACGAGCACCGGCAGGGTCCACAGCGTCGTCGTCCTCATCGCGCCACCCCCGTCCGGAACTCCACGCGCCGGTTCCTCTGGCGGCCCTCGTCGCTCTCGTTCCCCGCGGCGGGACACGCCTCTCCGTACGCCTCGATCGAGAGGCGCGACCGCTGCACCCCGCGCGACACGAGGTACTGCACCACCCCCTGCGCGCGGCGCCGCGACAAGGCCGCGTTGTATTCCTCGGACCCGGTCTCGTCCGCGTGGCCCGACACCCCGACCTTGAAGCTCCGGTCCGCCTTCAACGTCTGTGCGACGCGGTCCAGGAGCGGCCGGAATTCCGGCCGGATCTCCGCCCGGTCGAAGTCGAAGAAAAA
>VGRB01000498.1 GCA_016875475.1 Deltaproteobacteria bacterium | reverse complement strand
CCCCGCGGCCCGGTACAACTCCTGCTCCAGCAGGCGGACGGCCGCCACGTAGGCGTCCCGGCCGCCGAAGCGGTCCACCAGCTCCAGGGGGGTGCCGAGGTCCGCAAGCGGCTTCACCCGCAGTACGCCCAGGTCCTCCACGGGATCCAGGCCCTCGTCGGCGTACTTGTCCAGCAGGGCGTCCAGCACGGCTCGGGCCCTGGGGCCGTACTTCGTGAAGACGTCGCGCATGCGAACGGCCTCGGCGCGCTCTCGGCGCGTCAGCGGCGGCCGATCGAAGACCACGTGGCAGATCAGGTCGAACGGGTCGAGGTCCCGGCCGACGGCCTCGCGGAGGTCGTCGATCGGGATGCCCTGCTCCCTCAGCTCGTCCAGGAGGGCCTTCTTGCGATCGGCCTCGCTCCATTGCTTCAGGAAATCGTCGAGGCTGCCGAACAGCGCCCGAAGGACGTGGCGGGTGTAGTCGCGCAGGGACTCGGTGATGAGCCGCCCGTCCTTGCCGTAGTACTGGACGCGCTCGGCGAGCACGCTGACGGTCACGCCGCTGACGACGTACTTCCTCGCGCCCTCGACGGGCGGGTCCGCGACGATCGGCGGGTCAGCCGGCTCGTCCGGGGGCACCGGCGGCTGGCCGTGCTCCGGCTCGTAGATCACGACGGGCTCGCCGTCGAAGTCGGGGTCGGCGAACAGTTCCGTGGCCTTCTTGAAGTCCATGACCGTGAACCACAGCTTCCCGGCGTCCTCCAGGATGCGCGTGCCGCGGCCCACGATCTGTTTGAACTCGATCAGTGACTCGATGCGCTGGTCGCAAACGATCAGCTTGCAGGTGCGCACGTCCACCCCGGTCGTCAGGAGCTTCGACGTCGTGGCGATGACCGGGTACCGCTTCTCGGGGTGGATGAAATCGTCGAGGGCCCGCTTGCCCTCGTCGCTGTCTCCCGTGATGCGCACGACGAACCGCCCGACGTTCGCGGCCTCGTGCGGGATCCGCGCGGCGACCTCGTTCACCAGTGCCTGGCGCATGCGCTCGGCGTGGTCGATGTCCTCGCAGAAGACGATGGTCTTGCCGTACGGGTCGGTCCCGAGCAGGTATTCGACGACCTTCGAGGCGACCAGGCGCGTGCGCCGGGTCAGCACCAGGCCCCGGTCCATGTCGCGCTGGTTGAAGACCCGGTCCTCGATCGTCTGTCCGAGGTCGTCCTGCATGCCCGCGGTCGGGCGCCAGCCCTGGAGGTCCCGGTCGATGTCGATGCGGACCACCTTGTACGGCGCCAGGAACCCGTCCTCGATGCCCTGCCTCAGTCTGTACGTGTAGATCGGGGCGCCGAAGTACGTGAGCGTGGAGACGTCGCGAGTCTCCTTCGGCGTCGCGGTCAGGCCAAGCTGGATGGCCGGGGAGAAGTACTCCAGGATCTCCCTCCACGCGCTGTCGTCGCGCGCGCTCCCGCGGTGGCACTCGTCGATGACGATCAGGTCGAAGAACTCCGGCGAGAACTGCCGGTAGACGTTCTTCTCCTCCTCCGTCCCGCTGACGGCCTGGTACAGGGCAAGGTAGACCTCGTAGGCGGTGTCGATCGTCCGGTCCGTCACCTTCGTCATGGCGGAGCCGAACGGCTTGAAGTCGTTCGTGCGGGTCTGGTCGACCAGGATGTTCCGATCGGCGATGAACAACACGCGCTTGACCGTGCCCGACTTCCACAGGCGCCAGATGACCTGGAAGGCCGTGTACGTCTTGCCGGTGCCGGTCGCCATCGCAAGGAGGATGCGCCGCCGGCCCGCGGCGACGGCCTCGACGGTCCGCTGGATGGCGATGCGCTGATAGTACCTCGGCTCCTTGCCGCTGCCATCGTCGTGGAAAGGGAAGCGGGCGAGACGGTCGGCGTCGTCCGTGAAGTCCCTGGCGGCCCGGTACAGGTTCCACAGGTCTGCCGGCGACGGGAAATCCGACAGCAGCAGCGACTGCTCGACCGGGTACGATCGCCCCGTACGGTCGTGGAACACGAACCCGTCCCCGTTGCTGCTGAAGACGAACGGTACGTCGAGGATCCGGGCGTAGTTCAGCGCCTGCTGGATGCCTCCGCCGACGGGGTGTTTGTTGTCCTTCGCCTCCACCACCGCGATCGGCAGGCTGGGCTGCACGAACAGCAGGTAGTCCGCGCGCAGGCGCGGCCCCCGGGACGCCATCCTGCCTCGGACGATGATGCGGCCGTCGGTGAAGGAGTGCTCCCGGCGGATCTGCGTCGCAGCGTCCCAACCCGCGGCCCTGATGGCCGGCGTGATGTACTGGTCGCAGATGTCCGTCTCGGACAGTGCTCGCTTGTCCACGACGACACCCCCGTCCCGGGAGACATATCCGAGGCCGGCCCTCGTGGCAAGTCGCGACGCAGGCGCGGCAGCGTCCGTGCCCGGGGCTTTGGGGGGGATCGAGGTCTTGCTCGGAGTATTCGCGGGGATCCCGGCGGGGGCCGTTGCGGCGTCATTCGACCGGCCCGCCCCGGGACGCCGCCTCCGGAGGCGTGCCTGCGCGCGGGACCGCGCGGCGCCGTGACCGGGGAACCCGCCCCGCCGTCAGCCGCGCCTGGCCTTCTCCTCGTCGATGCGGGATCGGAGCAGATCCACGTCCATCCGGTCGCTCGGCCGGACCGTGTCCTTGGTCAGGATGAGGACCTCCTTGCTCGCGATCGGCACGGGCACGCCGTCGATGTCCACGTGATCCACGCCCATCCGGACCGCGTCCTCGTACCGGACGCCGCACGCGGAGGCGAGGAGGTCCACGAGGATTTCGTCGCCGACGCGCACGACCTGGTACGTCCGGACGTCGTCGTCATCGACCTCGGCCACGGCGTTGTCCGGCAGGCAGGCCATGGCGCGTTTCAATGCGCGGACGTTCTCGGCCGAGGGGTCCACCAGCAGATCGACGTTCTTCGTCCCGCGCAGCGCGCCGTGCAGGATCGCCGCGACGCCACCGATAACGACGTAGCGGACGCGCTCGGCGTTCAGCGATCGGCAGAGCCCGACGACGTCTTCCAGCGTCGGCGGACGCGAGCTTTCGCCAGCTCGCGGTTCATCCATGCCTCGGCCTCCTCGTGCGTCCTGAACCGGTGCACGCCCTTGGGAGCCAGGTCGGTTCCGCGCAGGTCGATGACCGTCCGCAGCCAGATGCGGGCCTCCTCGACGGGATCGCCCCGCTCGCTGCGTCGCCCCACGACCTTCGTCCGCCACACCATGCCGCGATCATACGTCCCCTCGCCTGCGAAGCCAACGGGCAGACCAA
>VGRB01000497.1 GCA_016875475.1 Deltaproteobacteria bacterium | reverse complement strand
TCCAGGCGCCGTCGAACCAGCCCTGGCCCTCCAGCGCCGCCCAGGCCGCCGGGCCGGACCCCGAGCCGAGGCCCATCAAGTTCTCGTACCCGGCGAGCTGCCCGCTCGGGTCCGCGGCCAGGGACCTCGGCTCGACCATGTAGCCGATGGAGTCGTTGCCCTGCGCCACGGCGAAGCGGAACGGGGCGTCCATCCGCTGCTTCGCCATCACCGAGTACTCGGGCGACGGCTCGCCCGGGAACACCACGAACTCGGCCGGGCCGAGCTTGTGCCACGACACCTCGATCTCGTTCACCACGAGCGCGCCGTCCTCGCGGATCGTCACGAAACGCTTGGGGATGTCGAGGCTCTTGTAGGCCAGCGACAGGAACGTGGACTCCTCGGACGCACACGAGTAGGTCGTGGCCCGGTGGAGGATCCGCGTGTCCTCCGCCCGCGTCAGGGGCGCCGCCAGGACCACGCGGGCGAGGTCGCTGCCGATCTCGTGGACGCGCTCTCACATCCCGGGCGAGCCGTCGAAGCCGTACTTCCCGTGCACCGCCGCCTCGAACCCCAGCAGGAACATCGCGGGGGCCCCGGTCGCCCGCTCCACGTCGTCGCGGCAGCCCCAGACGAAGCCCGCCGACGCGAGCCGGTTGGACTCGGCCGCGATCGTCGGGTGCTTCGCGAAGTTGGCGATCGTCAGCAGCGGCCGGCCCGAGCGGTCGGTCGCCCGCAGGACCGCCACGCTCGTGTCGAGCACGGGAGAGCAGCCCTTGTCGCGCTCGGACACCCCGACCAGCCCGGTCGCGCCGAACCACAGGTCCGCGTCCTCCATGGCGCCAGCCGCGGCCACGGCGGCGCCGGTCAGCTTCCGCTGCAGGTCCGCCAGGAGCGCCTTGTCCGGCCCCTGGCCGATGTCCTGGTTGAAGCCCGAGACGTCCGGCGCCGCGTGTATGTGCGAGCCGGCGACGAGGACGTGCTCGGGCGCGATCGTCACGACGGGTGCGAGCGCGGCCCCGAGCCTGCGGCTCCCCCGCCCGGCTCGATCGGACTCCGTTCGCGAAACCCTACGCATCCCGGCCTCCGGTCCGCGGGGCTCGCCCGCGCCGGGCAGGGCCGCGGGCGCCGGCGGCCGGGCCGCCGACCGCCTGCGGGTCGCGTGACCGCGCGAGATCCTCGAGGAGGTCCAGCAACTCCCGGGCGAGCCGGTGCAGGTCCCCGCGGCAGCCGCCCGAGAACCAGTCGAACAGCAGGCCCCTGCACGCGCCGAAGACGAGCCCACCGAGGATCCTCGCCCGGCGAGGGGGCGTGCCGACCCGCTCGAGGGCGGCGGTGATCGCCGTCTCGAACTGCCAGTCGAGGTCCGCGTCGCGGGCGCGCAGCTCCCTCGACGTGGCCACGTACGCGTACTCGGCCAGCAGGTCCTCGCGGGCCTCCTGGTAGAAGCCGACGTACGCCGCCACCGCGCGGGCGACCCCCCGGAGCGGGTCCTCCGGGTCCAGGTGCCTCGCCAGAAGCCCCTCGAAGTGCCGCAGGCGCTCCTCGTGATGGGGGAAGGCCACGTCGAGCTTCGAAGGGAAGTAGCGGAAGAACGTCCGCTTCGAGACCCCGGCCACCTCCGCGATCCGATCGACCGTGACGCCGTCGTACCCCTGCGCCAGGAACAGATCGTGCGCCGCGCGGATCAACGCCTGCCGCGTCGTGTGCTTCTTCTCCGCTCGAAGTGCCATCCCGCCTCCTTTCCGTCCCCCCGGACGGGCAAGCGCTGTGCGTCCGGGCCGCCGCCCGACGCACAGGGTACACGAACGTGACATCGAATGCCACGCCGTACGGCCGCCGCAATCGCATGTCGGCGCGGGCGGCGGCGAGCGAGGACGGCGGTCGACGCATCCCGGATCGCGGCGGGGGGGAGCGGGTGCGGGTTCGGGTGCGGGTTCGGGTGGGAATGCGGGGAGGAGCCGGAATGGAGCGGATTCCGGCATTGACACCCGGTGACAAGTTGTCGAACATCCTCGTCGGGCGATGCGGGTTCCGTTCCCGATCCGGGCCGTCCACGTGAGAAACGCGAGGTGCTGCCGATGCGGACGATGCTGCCGGCGCTGACAGCCGTGCTCCTGGCCTCGGGGGTCGCGGCGCAGGAGAAGGGGGCCGGGACCGCCGGCGGTGCGCCGCCCGCTGCCGTGGAAGCCCCCGCGACACCGGCTCCGTCCGCCGCGCCGGCCCCCGCGCCGGCCCCCGCGCCGGCCCCCGCGCCGGCCCTCGCGCCGGCCCCCGCGCCGGCCCTCGCGCCGGCCCCGGGCGGCGCCGAGGCCGTGCTGCTGCCGGGCCCGGGCGCGGCTCCGCTCCCGCAGGGGGGCGTGCCTCCGTCGCCCGGCGAGCCGGCCGCGTCTCCGGAGCCGCCGCCAACGCCGCCGCCTGCGCCCGCACCCGGGGCCGGCAGGGACGAGGACGGCGGCATCGGGACGCTGCGCTTCGGCGCGACGCCGGGCCTGCAGCCCGTCGGCGCCGGGAAGCCGGAAAGCGGGAAGAAGGACCGCAACATCTTCGAGCGGTACAAGGACTTCTTCGACCGGGAGATGGAGTACATCGGCAGCTCCGACTTCTGGGGCGCGGTGACGTCGCAGCTCCCGAAGGGGTACCTGGGCATCACGTACCAGTGGAACTCGGTGGGAGCCGGCGGGTTCTTCGACGGGGGGGGGAACCGGTCGAGCCGGCTGGTGGACCCGCTCGAGCTGGACCTCGGGAGCATCGGCGGGCTGAAGATGGACCTCCGTCCCGGCGGTCACGCCACGTACCACAAGGTCCAGGTCTCGTACGGCATCCTGGGAAACCTGGACGCCTACGTGAACCTGCCGATCATCGAGATGGAGACGTACTTCCGGCCGGTGTACCAGGTGCGGGGGGCGCTGCCGGCGGCGGTGTTCGGATCGACGCTCGACCAGTTCCTCGCGAACCTGGAGCGGCTGGGCCGCCCGCGGCCGAAGCTGAGGTTCTCGACGAACGGCCCGGAGTTCAACGACATGGACTTCGGCGTCTCGTGGAACCCGTACAAGAACAGGTACTTCTCGATGTCGCTGACCGCGAAGATCACGGCGCCGACCGGGAGGATCGCGGACTCGGACAACTGGCTGGACCTGATGCTCGGCCCGGAGATCGACCGCGGCAGCGGGTCCTGGCAGCTCGGCGTGTCGGCGGGGTACGACGTGCGGCCCCCGGGGTGGTTCGACTTCCTGACGTTCTCGTTCCAGATCGACGTGAACCAGCCGCTGCCGCAGAAGCGGAAGATCCCCCACTTCC
>VGRB01000496.1 GCA_016875475.1 Deltaproteobacteria bacterium | reverse complement strand
GCGTTCGCGCGCAACCGCCAGGAAGGCTTCGCGGATCTTCGCAAGCTCCGGCTCCATGGCCCCGTCGCTCCAACGACCGCGCAATCGTTGCCGATGGTCCCTGGGGTGTCAAGCCGCATCGCGACAGCCATGTCACGGATGCATCGCTCGCGCGGGGACGAGACGACGCGCAACTCCGCGACGTGTCAGGCTATCGGCCGGTGGCACACGCGTTGCATCTTCTCCGGGACAGGCTGCCGGCCGGCAGACAGCGGTACGGAAGGGCTCGAACCGAAGGAGGGACGGGATGAAGACACGGCTGACCATGTCGGTGCTGGTGCTCGCGGTCACGATGCTCGGAGGCCCCGGTTGCGAGCCCGGGAGCGGCACGGAGGAGCCGCGCATCGTCGGCAAGAGCCTCGCCGCGCTGAAGGTGGCGGCAGGGTGCGACGACGTGCTCGCGGCGTTGAAGGACCAGGAATTGGAGGAGATGAACAGGCTCCTCGACCAGAACCTCGAGTACGCGCTGCAGATGATCTCGGGCGGCGGCTACGGCTGCTGGATGGCCGAGGCGGACGCCGGGTACGGCGGCGGCGGGCCGAGGGCGGGGGCCCCGTCCGCGGGCACGAACCAGGGAGGCGGCGCCAAGTCCTACTCGCAGACGAACACGCAGGTCGCGGGGGTGGACGAGGCCGACTTCATCAAGAACGACGGGAACTTCATCTACGTCGTGGCCGATGGCGCGTTCCAGGTGATCGACGCGTGGCCGGCCGCCGGGATGCACCGGATCTCGGCCTTCCCGATCGAGGGCACGCCCAAGCGCACCTACGTGCACGCCGGCAAGGCGCTGGTCTACTCGGCGCTCGGCCCGGTCGCGTCGGGGAACGGCGGCGGCTACGGCCCGTGGGGCTATTACGGCGGCGGCGAGTACGGCGGCCAGGAGTGCACCTACGGCTACGACTGCGAGTTCACGGGCGACGGGCAGATCCTGAAGGTCACGCTGCTCGACCTCGCCGACCCGGCGGAGCCGAAGCTCCTGCGCGAGACCACGTTCTCCGGCTCGTACCTGAACTCGCGGCGCATCGGCGACGTGGTCCACACGGTCGCGGTGTTCCCGGAGGTCTCGGTGCCCGGCCTGACCTACTGGCCGAAGGAGATGGAGGAGTACTGGTACTGGTGCGGCGGCGACAAGAAGGCGATGCCGACCGAGCTGGAGATCAAGACGTGGTTCGCGCTGATGCGCGAGAAGAACACGCAGATCATCCAGAACGCGTCGATCGCGCAGTTCCTGCCGGGGATCAAGGACGTGCGCCACCTCGGCGGCGGCCAGACGATCGTGGAGGAGGGGCTGCTCGAGGACTGCCACAACTTCTACCTGTCGCAGGAGAACGACGGGGCCGCGTTCCTGTCGCTCGTGTCCGTGGACATGACGGACCTCGAGGGCGTCGGCGTGACCACGGTCGTCGGCAAGCCGGGCGCGGTCTATGCGTCGTTCGACGCGCTGTACGTGGCGGTGCGCCACTACCCGGACGGCGTCGAGGGCGGCTGGTACTGGGACGACTCGGACGGGATCAACGAGGCGACCACGGTCCACAAGTTCGGGCTCGCCGACGGCATCGAGACGTCCTACAAGGGCAGCGGCGCGGTCAAGGGCCGGATCCTGAACCAGTTCTCGATGGACGAGATGGACGGCGTCCTGCGCATCGCGACCACGATGGGCCGGGTGCCGTCGCCCGGGGTGTATTCGACGGTCGCGACGCTCGCCGAGAAGAACGGCGAGCTGGTGGTTGCCGGCATGGTCGACCACATCGCGCCCGAGGAGGACATCCGGTCGGTGCGCTTCAACGGCGACCTCGGCTTCGTGGTCACCTTCAAGAAGACCGACCCGCTGTTCGTGCTCGACCTGTCCGACCCGGCGGATCCGAAGATCAAGGGCGAGCTGAAGATCCCCGGCTTCTCGACCTACATGCACGTCATGGACAAGGGCCACATCCTCGCGATCGGCTACGACGCCGAGGACCATGGCGACTTCGCGTACTTCCTGGGCATCCAGCTCCAGGTCTTCGACGTGACCGTGCTCGAGGAGCCGAAGGTCATGCACAAGGTGACGATCGGCACCCGCGGGTCCACGTCGGACGCGGCTACCGACCACCTCGCGTTCAACTTCTTCCCGGACAACCACATGCTAGCGATCCCGATGACCGTGTGCTCGAGCAGCGCGGGCGGCGGCAGCTACGGGACGGAGATGACGTTCTCCGGGCTGATGGTCTACAAGGTCACGCTCGAGGCCGGGTTCGAGTACCAGGGCGGCGTCCCGCACCTGCCGATCAAGAAGTTCGAGGGCGACAACGAGTACGGCTCGCAGTGCTCGAACTGGTGGACCCGGTCGAACTCGCTCGTGAAGCGCAGCGTGTTCATGGACGACTGGGTGTTCTCGATCGCGATGGACCAGATCAAGGCCGCGCCGCTGGCCGACCTCGAGCACCCCGCCGCGACCGTGTCGCTCGACCTCCCGTAGTCGCTACGGGAACTTGCCGGCAATCTCCACCGGGAACGAGAACCGCCCCGCGACCGTGTCGAAGTACGCCTGCCCGGCCAGACGGTAGTCCTTGTAGGAACCCGACCGGATGATGTCCACGAGGTCCGCGATCCCCCCGTACGGCGCCGCGATCTCGAGCGGCACGTCCCGCGATTCTCCCGGCGGAATCGAGACCTTGACCGGGTGGGACCCCTGGACGATCCGCCGCCCGTTCAGGAAGAAGTCCGCGTCGAACCCGTCGAGCACGGTCTCGATGTCGTTCGGGTTCCGGATGCCGATCGTGACCAGGAACCGGACCCCGCCGAGGTCGATCCCGCTCGGCCGGACGCCCTTCAGCGAGAACCGGCAGTTCCTGATCGCGAGCCTGCGCTCCATGATGCCGCACCCGGCGACGAGCGCGAGCGCGCAGATTGCCGCAACGAGCACGCGCGGTCGCATGGAAGGCGCCTCCGGCGGAAGACGTCGCATGGTAGCATGCCCGCCGTGGTGGTCGTCCGACAGCTCGGGCTCGTCCCGTACCCGGCCGGGCTCGCCGCGCAGGCCGCGGCCGCGGACGAGGTCAGGGGCGGCGCGCTCGACGGCGTCCTGCTCGCGCTCCGTCACACGCCCGTCATCACCATGGGGCGCCGCACGCGGCCGGGCGACGTGCACGTCCCGCGCTGGGAGCGCCGCGCGCTGGGCATCGACCTCTTCCACACGGACCGCGGCGGCGGGGCGACGTTCCACCACCCCGCCCAGGCGGTCGTCTACCCGATCCTCCACCTCGGCCGCCTCCGCCTGAC
>VGRB01000495.1 GCA_016875475.1 Deltaproteobacteria bacterium | reverse complement strand
GAGGCGTGTACCGGCAACCAGTGCATGGCGGTCGCGAACCCGAGCTGCAAGGAGTGCGGGAGCGCGGCCGACTGTCTCGACAACGACCCGTGCACGCAGGAGAAGTGCCTGGTCATGGCCTGCGTGATCCAGACCACCCCCGGCTGCTGCGCCGGCAACGTCCAGTGCGACGACGGCGACCCGTGCACCGTGAACCGCTGCATCGACAACAAGTGCGTCTTCACCCCGATCCCGAATTGCTGAACGTCCGTCCCCGTACCCGAGCCCCAGCCCGAGCCCGTACCCGAGCCCGCCCCGCCCCTCCCGTCCCCCGTCCCGCCACGGCAACGGATTGCCGGTCCCCGCGTTCCGCGACGTCTCGTCGAGCGGGCGGACGCTCCCTGACACCCGCGTCAGACGCGACGTCCGACGAAGTGTCCGACGTGCCCCGCAACTCCCCGGAACTCCTGCATCGCGTCGTGGCACGCCGCGTGCTAGACTGTCCCCGCGGTCCGCGCGGGGACGTTCGATGCGCTCGGGGATCGGGGTGGCGGGAGGTCGCGGATCGCGGCCCGCGTTCGCGTGGGTGGCGATCGCGGCGGCGGCCATGACCTGCGCGTGCGGCGCGGCGGGGGGCACCGGCGAGGCGGACGCGGTCGTGGACGACGCGGACGCACGCGGGGAGGACGGGGTTGGCCTCGGCGACACCCAGGCCGACGCGCCGGGCGACGTCGAGGTCCCCACCGGCTACGACGAGCACACCAGGCAGCGGCTCCCGACGCGCGACGAGTTCTTCGCCTGGGCCGGGCCCGACCGGGCGCCGGCGCAGGTCAAGTTCGTGATCCGCGGGTCCGAGAGCCCGGACTGGACCCTGCACCTGATGCAGTCCGGCTTCTACGCGATGCACGACGAGTGGTCCTGGTACCGCCTCCTGAACGGCGTGCCGATCCCCGGCTACGAGTTCGCGCCGGTCCCGGGCCTCGCGTTCTCGAGCATCGCGGAAGTGGTCGCCTGGGCGAAGGCGACGGGCGAGGCCGCGCTGCCCCTCGACCTGACGTTCGTCGGGAAGCGGCTCTACTCGCCGAGGTTCTACGAGCACGCATGGTCCCTCGACCGCTTCTTCGCGGTCGGCTCGGTCCTGCACTACGACCCGGACCCGCGGCGCCCGCGCCCGGACGAGCTGTGGCTGTACGAGCCCGAGCACGGCGACCCGCCCGACGCGGACGTGATCCGGGGCGTGATCGACCGCCTCGAGCCCGCCCTGCCCCCCGAGGCGGCGGGCAGGCTCGCCTACCTGCCGCGCTCGCTCGCCCAGCGTGAGTTCGCGAAGAGGCTCCAGGCCGATGGGGATCCGCTCGGCAGGCGCGTCGTGTTCTACGAGGACATCGTCATCCCGGGCGAGGCCGTGCCGTACAACCCCGGCATCGCGGCCGGCACGGTCCGGATCGTGCGCGCCGGGCAGTCGCCGATGGGGCTCGTCCAGCCGACGGACGTCGTGGTCCTGGAGGAGATCCCCGACGACATCCCGCCGGTCGCCGCGATCGTCAGCGCCGTGCCCCAGACGCCGCTCGCGCACGTCGCGCTGCTCGCGAAAGCCCGCGGCACGCCGAACGTCCATGTCGGGAACGCGTCGAAGGACCCGCAGATCGAGACGTGGGGCTACTACCGCAAGCCGGTCGTGATCGAGGTGACCGGCGCGGGCTACCGGATGCGCGAGATGACGATGGAGCAGTGGACGGCCTGGCTGTCCATGACGAAGGTTCCGACCGTCGCGATCCCGCAGGTCGATCTCGCGGCGGCTCCGGAGACCCTCGACCCGACGGTCGTGCCGTTCGCCCAGATGCCCGGCCTGGTCCCCCTCGTCGGCGGGAAGTCCGCCGGGTTCGTGGCACTCTCCGGCTGGCCCGGGATCGACCTGCCCGACTCCCCGCTCGCGATCACCATCAAGGGATACGCGGACTTCCTGGAGCAGTCGGGACTCCGCGGCCACCTGACGCTGCTCCTCTCCCACGCCGACTTCCAGAACGACCCGCGCGTCCGGCTGCTGGTGCTGGAGGGGCGCGAGGCGTTCGAGGCCGCCATGGGGGCCATCGAGCCGCAGTTCGTCGCCGCATTCGAGGCGAAGTACCCCGGGAGCCACATCCTGCGCTGGACGTACGCGCGCGGCGGCGTGATGCGGATGGTCCGCGACTCGCCGCTGCACGAGGGGTATCTCGATCGCGTCACCGCGGCGCTGCGGCAGCGCTTCGCCGCGCTCGCGCCGGCGCAGGGGCTTCGGTTCCGATCGTCCTCCACGGCCGAGGACATCGAGGGCTTCAACGGCGCGGGCCTCTACGCCTCGTACACCGGCTACCTGCACCCGGAGGCGGTGTCCGACAGCAAGAAGGACAAGACGGTCGAGGCCGCGATCCGCAAGGTGTGGGCGTCGTACTGGCTGTTCGGCGCGTTCGAGGAGCGCCGCGCCGCCGGGATCTCTCACCTTTCCGGCAACATGGGGATGGTGGTGCACCCCGTCCACGACGACGACCTCGAGGCCGCGAACGGCGTGGCCACGCTGGAGCTGGTCCGGCGGCCCGAGGGCGTCGAGGCCACCCTGGTCGCCAACACACAGAAGGGCGCGCTGTCCGTCACCAACCCCGGCGGCACGGGCGCCCTGCCGGAGGTGGACGAGGTCCGGCAGGGCCCTGGCGGCGAGCCCGAGGTCAGGCGCGTCCGGGACTCGACCGAGGCGCCCGGCGAGCGGCTCGTGTCCGACGCCGAGCTGCTCTGGATGCACGACGTGCTCGGACGCATGGCGTCCGCGTGGCTGGACCTCCGCAACGCCGGGTACGCCGCCCAGCAGCACGGCCGCGTCATCACACTCGACGTCGAGTTCCGCCGCATGTCCGAGGGCTGGCCCGCGCTCGCGAGCGGCCACGTCAACCCGTCGAGGCTCGTCCTTCGCCAGGTGAGGACGCTCGAGTCCCCGAGCCGCGTGGGGGCGACCGTGAGCGGCATGCCCGTCCCGCGCGACCTCCTGCCGCGCACCGTGCGCGTGCACACCCGCACGTGCACTTTCGGCGCCGAGACCGTGGACGTCACCGAGGCGCTGACCGACCCGACGCGCCCGTGGCCGTTCGATCACGGGGTCGTGCCGTTCGACAGCTACGCCAAGGTCCACGCGCTGGGGGCGTGGCTGATGCACGACCAGGCGGCGTTCGGCCACCCCGGCATGCAGGAGACCGGCGCGTGGGCGCTGGACCTCCGCCCGAACGACCCGGCCAAGGCGAGGTTCACCCGCATCACCGTCGAGGCGACCGGCGCCTGGGTCATCGACGCCGCGACCGGCTCGTCGTCGGGCGCCGGAGCCAAGTGCGCCATCACGCCCATCTTCCGCTCC
>VGRB01000494.1 GCA_016875475.1 Deltaproteobacteria bacterium | reverse complement strand
GTGGGCGTACCGGGCCTCCCTTCACGGCGCGATCGAGCGGGCCCCGCGCGACGCGGCCGACTGCCCGCCCGGGACGCCCCAGTGCGCGTCGTCGTGGTCGCGCTTCCAGCTCGTGAACCTGTCCTCCCAGGCCGTGATCTGGGGCGCCGAGGGCGGCGTGCGCGCGTACCTGCCGCTCGGGTTCGACCTGCGCGCGACCGTGAGCTGGGCGTTCGGCGAGGGCCCGAACCCCGCGGCCCGCCCCGCGGATCCGGCGCTCCCCTACGAGGAGACCCAGCCCCTGTCCCGCATCCCGCCGCTCAACGGCACCGCGGAGGCGCGCTGGACCCACGCCGGGACCGGCGCCTGGCTCGGCGCGGGCCTTCGCTGGGCGCTCGCCCAGACGCGGCTGTCTCTCTCCGACCGGTCCGACGCCCGGATCCCGATCGGCGGCACGCCGGGGTTCGCGGTCCTCGACCTCCGCGCGGGGCTCCGCGTGAAGGACCGGGTCCGCGCGACCGTGGTGTTCGAGAACGTCACCGACGCCGCCTACCGCCACCACGGGTCCGGCGTGAACGGCCCGGGCGCCGGCTTCGTCGTCGGCCTGGACGTCGGGCTGTAGTCGCCCGGCACCCGAGCCCGCCCGCCCCATCCGATCTTCCCGTCCCCGTACCCGTACCCGTACCCGAATTCGGACCCGAGCCCGAACCCGCCCGTACGCCGGCCACTGCCCCAGCCTGTACCGCGTGGCCGGGCGCGATCCGCCCACCGGGCACGGGCGTGGACCAGCGGTCTCGGGTTCGGACTCGGGGGCGGCGGGCACGGGTTCGCGTACGGGCACGGGTGCGCCGGCACCGGCGGATTCCGGGCGGGCGGGTTGCGCCCGATTGCCGGTGCGACCGATACTCCTGGGACCGCTCGGGGGCAGGCAGGGGGATCCCGGGCGACGGGAGGTGGAGGAGCCATGGATCGGACGGCACGGATCCGGACCGCGATGGAGGCCGCGGGCCTCGGGCCGGCGAGCACGTACGTCGGCGGCTTCGAGCCGGTCGTGCTCCGCGACTTCCTCGGCCTGCCCGCGGGCGAGGAGCCGTTCGCGGTCCTGCCGGTCGGCCGGCCGAAGGCGCCCTGATGCCGAGCCGCCCGTCGCACGCGCTCCGGGCATGGGCACCGCCCGCCGCATGGGCGGTCCTGATCCTGTGCGCCACGTCCGTCCCGGGGAGCGCGCTCCCCGAGGCCCCTCTTGGGGACAAGACGTGGCACGTGCTCGCGTACCTGCCGCTCGGGGTGCTGTGCGCCAGGGCGGTCGGCCGAACACGGCCCGGCCGGACGTTGCGGGCCGGCCTGCTCGCCGCGGCGGCAATCGTTGCGTTCGCGGCCCTGGACGAGGCGCACCAGGCGCTGATCCCAGGCCGGTTCCCGGACCCGTGCGACGCGCTCGCCGACGTGGCCGGGGCCTGGGCCGGGCTCGCGGCGTGGCTCGGCCTGCGCGGCGGCCTGCGCCGCCGTGCGCCACGCCGGAATGGACCGGGGCCGGGGGAGGGAAGATGACCCGCACGCTCCCGGAGCACGAGGCCGAGACCCTGATCGCCGCCCGCGGCCTGCCGGTCGCACCGGGCGCGATCGCGACCACCTTCGCGGAGGCCGCGGTCGCCGCGTCGCGCCTCGGATGGCCGGTCGCGCTGAAGGTCTCGTCCGCCGCGCACCCGCACAAGACCGAGAGCCGGGGGGTCGCCCTCGGGATCGCCTGCGAGGACGCGCTCCGCGCCGCATGGGACGAGATGGCTCCGCGCTTCCCGGGCGACCCGCTGCTGGTCCAGCGCATGGCGCCGCCCGGACTCGAGATGATCGTCGGCGCGAGGCGCGACCCGGTCTTCGGCCCGGTCGTCGCGGTGGGAATCGGCGGCGTGGCGGTCGAGGCGCTCGGGGACGTCGCGGTGCGGGCCTGCCCGGTGAACGACGCGGAGGCCGGCCGGATGCTCGTGGAGTTGAAGGCGGCGGCGCTCCTCGGCCCGTTCCGCGGGCGTCCCGCCGTGGACCGCGGCGCGCTGTGCGCGTTCGTGGCCGGCCTGTCGCGGCTGGCGGCCGAGCGGCGCGACCTCGGCGAGATCGAGTGCAACCCCGTGATCGCGCACGCCTCCGGCGTCGTCGCGGTGGACGCGCTCGCCCGGATCGACGACGAGGCCGAGGCCCGGCCGGCGGACGACGGCGTCCCGGTCCCGGGACAGGGGATGGCGGGGTTCTTCAGGCCCGCGAGCGTCGCGGTCGTGGGCGCGTCCGAGAAGCCGGGGAAGGGCGGCACGGTCGTGCTCGGAAACCTCCGGACCCACGGCTTCGCGGGCCGCCTGTACGCGGTGCACCCGTCCATGCCGTCGGTCCAGGGCGTGCCGGCGTACCCCTCGATCGCGGCGCTGCCCGAGGTCCCGGAACTCGTCGTGGCCGTGGTACCGCGCGACCACATCCCGGGGGTGGCGAGGGACTGCGCCGCGCGCGGCGTCCCGGGCCTGATCGTGGTCTCGGGTGGGTTCGGCGACGTGGGCGGGCCCGGCAAGGCGCTCGAGGACGAGGTCGCCCGGGTCGCGCGCGAGGGAGGCGTCCGCCTGATGGGGCCGAACTCGATCGGCACGATCGACGCGTCGTCGGGGGTGGTCACGTCGATCACGACGCTCCCGGCCGTCCCGCGGGGCGGCGCCGCCTACGTGGGGCAGACCGGCGTGTTCGCGTCGGGCTTCGCCTCGGCCCTCCCGCCAGCGCCCGGCGGCGGCATGAACAAGGTCGCATGCCTCGGCAACAAGGCGGACGTCTGCGAGACCGACGTGCTCGCGTTCTACGGCGACGACCCCACGACCCGCGCGGTCGGCGTCTACCTCGAGGGCGTCAAGCGCCCGGCCCGGTTCATCCAGGTCCTGAGGCGGGTCGCCGCGGCGAAGCCGGTCGTGATCCTGAAGGGCGGCGGCAGCCGGTCCGGCGCCGAGGCCGTGGCCTCGCACACCGGCGCGCTCGCCGGGGACCGGCGCGTGTTCGACGCCGCGGTGCGACAGGCCGGCGCGTTCGTCGCTGCCGGCTTCGAGGAGATGTTCGACGTCGTGAAGGCGTTCGCGCTCGCGCCGGTCCCGGCCGGGGGCGGGCTCGGGGTCGTCTCGATCAGCGGCGTCGGGTGCGTGCTCGCCGCGGACCGCGCCGAGTCGGAGGGGGTGACGATCCCGCCGCTCGCGCCCGCGACCGAGGCCGCCATCCGCGCCGTGGTCCCAGCGTGGGCGCCGGTCCGGAACCCGGTGGACATCTGGTCGGCCATCGAGGCGTCCGGCGCGGCCGCCGCGTACGAGGGGGTCGCGTCCGCGGTCCTGGACCAGGCGGACGTGCAGGCGCTGATGCTGGGGTTCGT
>VGRB01000493.1 GCA_016875475.1 Deltaproteobacteria bacterium | reverse complement strand
CAGCGAGAAGACCTGGACGTGCATGCTCGCCGACTTCGCATCCCCGAGGTCGAGCCAGCCCTCGCGGCTCTGCACGATCTCGCCCCCCGCGGTCCCCACGCGGACCGTCGTCAACGGCTGGAACGGCTTGAACGCGTCCATCGCAATCCCTCCTCCACGCCCGCCCGGGCCCGGCGCACGGCCCCCGACGGGAGTCGCGTCGCCCCGGGAGCGCACGCTCAGTCCGAGGTCTCCTCGACGGCCGTGAACCGGAAGCACGCCTTCCAGGCGCCCGTGTTGGCGGCCTCGTTGAGCTCCCAGCGCAGGTAGCCCAGGAACTGCTGCTGCGCGGTGCATGTCGGGTCGCGCAGCAGGTAGAGCCTCTCGGCCCCCGGCGCCGCCGTGATGGGCGCGGTCCACGTCTTGACCGTGAACCACGGACCGTTCTCGCCGGCCGCGGTGGCCAGGCGGAGCGTGATGTCACCTGCGCCGCCGGAGTCCAGCTCCCTGATCTCCGCGACCACCGCGACCGCCTGCGCGTCGCCCGACCACATCCAGCGCTTCCGGTGCGGCAGGAGCGTGACCGCAGCGACGCCCTGCCCCCTCAACGTGACCCAGTCCTGCATCAGGATCGGCTGCTGCATCGCGCACCTCCTGCTTCAGATCCCGGCATTCCGCCGGCGCTCCCGGCTCCCTGCCCGTCGCGGACCGCCCGGACGCCGGGAACGACCCTCTCGCTCGCTGGATGGTCCGACGTCGCGCGGCGGGGGCGAAATACGGATCCCCGGACTTCTGTTATGCACCGCTTCCGGCGCGTGGACGCGGGCCGTTGCGGGTCGTGTGGCGGCCGGTCCTCTCCCTCGCGCGGCGAGGGTGCCGGACCGGCCGCGGTTCGTCGAGAAGGGCGGCCGGACGTCAGCCCAGCAGCGGCCGGACCACGAAGCGCACGTCGGGGGGAAGGGTGTCCACCACGCCCGGCAGGAAGCGCGGGTTCGCCTGGAAGACCGCGTTGCCGCGCTGGACGGTCGCGGGCATGCGGTCGTCGAACACCGGGCGGATCCAGAGGCTGCGGCACGGGGCGGGACAGAAGCCGCCGCCCGCGACGGGGCGGGACCCCGAGCGGGCGCCCGGGCCCGCGGCCGGGCCCGCGGCCGAACCCGCGTCCGAATCCGCGGCCGGGCTCGCGGCCGAACCAGCGCCCGAACCCGCGGCCGAACCCGCGGCCGAACCCGCGCCGGCGGCGGCGGCGCCGGCGGCTGCGGCACCGGCGGCTGAGGCGCCGGCGGCAGCGGCGCCGGCGGCGGCGGCACGAACCAGGCAGCGGCGGCCGAGCGTCACCAGCGTCCACGGCACGTGCACGCCGACGCCGACCGGCAGGGGCCCGGGGGGGACGCGCACGCCCTGCGGCACGGGGTCGAGGTCCACCCGGCAGGCCCCGAGGGACGCGGCCAGCGCGAGCGCGGGGGGCTGGAGCAGCGGGGACTGGCGTGCGACGCGAAGCTGGCGGCCGAGCACGGACGGGTCGTCGACCGACGCCGGGACCGGCGCGGCCGCGGTCCAGCGCTCGAACCGCTTCATCCGGTTCATGATCCGGCCGAGCACCGGGCGGAGGCCCGCGCGGGAGACGAGCGCCGCGGTCCCCCAGTCCGCGCACGTCACCTCGGTGACCGCGCCGGACCGCGCGAGGAGGTCGAGCAGGGACGCGATCGGGTCCTCGCCGGACGCGCGCGTCGGCGGCAGGACCGCGGTCAGCGCCAGGCCGTGGCGCGCGGCCACGTCGAGGGCGCGAAGCCAGTCGTCCGGGGGGGGCACAAGGTGCTCGCACGTCTCGTGGCCGAAGCAGACGCGGGTCGGCGCGGGCCACCCGGCCGGCGAGGCGAACGCGAGGAGGCGCGCGAACGCCTCCCGCTCGTCGTCGGTCGGGAACGCGGCCGCGCGGGCGACCGCGGGCAGGCCCCCGGATGCGACCGGCGCGAGCAGCGCCAGCATGTCGAGGGACGGCGTTGCGAGGGCGACCTCCATCCTGCTCACGCCTCCACGCCCATCCGCGTCACCTCTCCTGGCACGTACGCGTCACGACCGCCCTGCCCGCCCTCGTCACGCCTCCTCGAACCGGCAGTTGGACCCGTCGCAGAACGCGGGGTCGTCCATGGCGGCCCGGACCTCGGCCGGGTCCGCACAGCCGTCGATCACCCGGCGCACGAGCGCGACCGCATCGAGCGCGTCCACGGACCGGCCCGGCACCTTCACGTGGGTCACGCCCGCGCGCACGAGCGCGGGCAGGGCGCAAAGCGCGCACGCCCCGCGCCAGGACGAGGTGCGGTCGCACCCGTCGCCCCCGGGCGGGGGAAGGGGCCGTGCCGGGCCGCCGCGCAGGTCCGAAAGCAGCCGGACGCGGTGGGCCGAGCAGAAGTCCTTGTCCCGGCCGTAGCCGTGGCAGGTCATGCAGGTCGCGCCGTCGTACACGCACCACTCGCCGAGCGCGAACGCCTCGATCTCGAGGCCGAGCGCGCCCGCGCCGTGCGCGGCCAGCGCCGCGGCCTCCGCGAGCGTGGTCTCGCGCGGCAGGATCACGCGGGAGAAGCCCAGGCGCGCCGCGAGGTCGAGGCCCGCCCGGCTGCACACCGGCGCGTCCCCGCTGGCGGCGAGCGCGAGGCCGGGCCGCCGGGTGCGGACCCAGGGCGCCAGCTCGAGCGCGGCGAGGAGCACGCCCCGTGCGCCCGCCTCGGCGGCCGCGTCCAGGATCGCCCCGGCCAGCGGGAGCTGCTCGGCCACCAGCGCGTGCTCGTTCAGCGTGACGAACCACGGGACGCCCGCCGCCGCGGCGGCCGAGCCGACCCGTGCCAGGGCCTCGTCGTCGGTCACCTGGCTCTGGGCACGGTACCGGCGGTTCGGGCTCGCCTCGAAGCCGTAGCGGGCGCGCCACGTCGCCGGCACGTAGCCGACGAACAACTCGTCCGCGCCCGCGGCGGCGAGGCGCGCGACCGCGGCCTCCGGCAGCTCCCCGCCTGCGCCGCCGCCCCCTCCGATACCCGCCACGATTCGGACGCGCACCATGAGGGCCATCGTACGCGGCGGCCTGGCGGGGTGCAACCCGCGGTACTGCTGCAACCCATGCAACCCACCGAGTTCCCACACGTCGCAGCGGAGAACGTCGCACAGACCTTGCCGGTCTTGTCCGTGATCTGGAGCGCGGGGGGGTGTCCGCCAAGGCAGGCAAGGACTGCGTCGTAGACCTTGTTGAAGTCGAACGCATCAAGACCCAGGCGCGGCGCTGCCCGACCGGCGGCACCAATGGTGTCGTTGGGGGAGAGCGCCGGCCGCTCGACCGGGCTCGCCCACGGGTCCATGGCAGGCGCAGCATCAGGATCCTGGACGGGAGCCACCAGTTCCACGTTTGC
>VGRB01000492.1 GCA_016875475.1 Deltaproteobacteria bacterium | reverse complement strand
CGCGCGACTCTGAGCAGCTCCTCGAGCTGCTGCGGTCGGACGACGCGATGTCGCACGTGTCCGCGGCGCTCGGGATGTTCGACCCCGAGATCGCGGCGAGGTTCGAGGACCTGCGCGCGTTCGCGACGCGCCTGCGGGACCACCTGAACGCGGTCGGGGTGGCGGCGGTCGGGGACGCGATCCCGAGGCCGGTGCTGGCGCGACTGCTGTCGCGTCTCATCGCGGGGGACGAGTCGATCGAGACGGGGCTGGTGCCCCTGATCCGCGACGTGACCGAGGGCCGCGGGATGGACCTCTGCGCGGCCAAGTCGCTGCTGCGCGCCGCGATCGGGGACCGCAGGCTGGACTACGAGATCGACGGGCTGATGCGGTGGGTCGACCTCGTGACGAGGCCGAGCGAGCCGCTCGCCCGCGCCGCCGCCGTCGAGGAGCCGCCCCTGGTGGACGACCCCCGGTACGCGGAGGCGATCGCGGGGCTGCCGTCGGCCGCGGACATCTACCGCGCCGTCGAAAAGGAGGCGGTGCCGGCTGCGACGCCGGAGCGCGTGGCCGAGCTGGCCCCCTACCTGACGCTCGGCCAGATCGACCACGTCCTGGACGGGGCGGAGGCGAAATGGCCCGCCGCCGCAGTCGCGCGGCTCCGCCGGGTCCGCGACGTCAAGCGCAAGGTCGCGCGGATCGACGAGGCGGAGTGGGGCGTCGCGCTCGGCGCGCAGGCGGTGCGGGTCGGCGCGTTCATCGGCGAGGCGGTCGGGCCGCTGCCGGGCGTTGACGAGGCCGCGCCGGAGTGCGCGCTCGGGCCTCGCGACGTGGCCGTGCTGCTCCAGACCGGGCTGGCGGAGGGACGCCAGGGGCTCCAGGCGCAGATCAACAACCGGCTGCTGATCGAGCTGATCCGCAGTCGTCCCGGGGAGTTCCTGCGCGAGGTCCTGGTGGAGATGGGCCACCAGGTGCCGCGCATCCTGACCGGCGTGCTCTGGGCGTTCCTGCACCAGGACCAGGACGAGCTGGCCGGGCCGCTGGACCTTGCCGGGCTGCTGTCCGAGAAGCTCGGGCTGCCGGTGCCCCGCCAGGAGGACTACATGGCGGGGGGGAGGAAGGCGCGCGGCAGCTACTACGAGGCGCTCTCGAAGCTGTCCGACGCGATCTTCGCGGGCGCGGGACCGTACCTGGCGCGGCGCGCCCGGCTGCGGGAGGTGCGGCACGAGGTTCCGCCCTGGCCGCGGCCGGAAGGCTCGTCCGCGAGGCTCGAATCCGAGGCGATCGCCGCCGTGACGGCCGCCGACGCGCTCGGGGCGAAGTGCTCGTTCGACGGCGCGGACGGTGCGGCCCACCGCCGCGCGCGGGCCGCGTACCGGACCGCGTTCGAGGCGTGCGCCGCGCTCCTGCGGGAGGTCCCGGACGGGTTCCAGCTCCCGTGGCTGCGCGAGTTCTGGTCGCGGAACGAGGAGGCGCTGAAGGTCCTGTCCGTGGTGCGGAACTGGCAGGAGGACGTGGACGACGTCCGCCACTGGCTGGCTGTCGTGTCTGGCCGGCCGGTGCGCCGCGCGGAACAGGCGCTCGTCGAGACGGTTGTCCGGTGCCTGTACGCGTGCCCGGAGGACCGCGACGCGCTGGCGGCGGACCCGCTCGTGCGCCTGCTGCTCGACCCGGAGCCCGGGCCGTGGGCGTTCACGGTCGTGAGCTGCATGGGCGTCGTGACCGAGGGTCGCGAGGGGCACGAGCTGGACGAGACGTACCGGCGTCTGGCCGAGCGGCGCGGCGTGCGCGTGGTCCGGGCGCACACCGGGCTGTTCCGGTCGCTGGAGCACAACGCCGCCGCGATCCTGAAGGAGGTTCGCGGCATCCGGGGCGACTGGGGGTACGTCGGCTACAGCCAGGGGTGCGCGAACGCGCTCGTCGCCGAGAGCTTCCTGCGGGGGGGGACGCCGGAGGAGCAGCGGCTCCTTGGCGGCTTGAGGTGCCGGAACCTGCTGTTCTCGGCGGCGAACGGGTCCGTGCACGGGACGAGCGGCGCGCTGAAGTTCACCCGCGCCATGGTCGAGGGCGAGCGGTTCCTGAAGCACTACCAGGCGAGCCATTCGCGAGAAGTGGTGTCGATCGCGCTCCGCGCCATGCGGACCGTGATGGACTCGCGCGCCTTCCTGAACGCCCTTGGCGGGACGTTCTCGCTGTCGCTGGAGCGTGCGCGGGCCCTGCACCGGGAGGGCCAGTTCCTGCCGTGGGTGCCGACCTCGACCACGCGCGGCGCGGTGACGCCCGACCGGCTGGCCGAGGCGCTCGAGTACCTGTGGTACTGCCACGAAGGGCTGCTGCCGGGGGCGCCGCACGACAGCCAGGTGCCCGCGGAGGAGGCGGTCGGCCACGCCACGCGCATCCGCAACTGCCGCACCGAGGTGCTCGCGCGTTGCGACATGGGGTCGCGCGTGCAGGCGACGCACCACTGGTCCCCCCTGACGACCGAGATCGAGTTCGTGACGACCGACCGCGACCGCGCCCGTGCCGTCTACCTGTCCCCCAAGGACCGCCACGTGTTCCCGTGGCTGGAGGTCAACGCCCGGTTCGGCCGGATCGGGTGATCGGGCGCGCGGCGCGGCTCGCGCGCGATGGCGCGTGACGCGCAGGCGCCGCGCTCCTGCCTTTGTTGCTTGCCGCCTCCGACTCGATCTGATATACCCGACCGGCGAGTGTCCTTGGCAATTGTCCCCGCACGATCCGCCGCGACGCGAGCGGGTCCGGGGCACCACGTTTGCAGCCGTGCCGAGAGGAGGAGGAGCCGTATGGACGCGACCGAACTCTTGACCGCACTCGAAAGCAACGCCGCCGACACCGCCGGGCTGGAGCAGGCCCTCCAGCAGGCGCTCGCGGAGGGCGTGTCCGACCTGGACTCCTTCCTGGCCCAGGTCGTGCCGCTGCTCGGCAAGTCCGAGGCGGCCGAGTCGGTCCTGAAGGTCCTCGACGCGGTCTTCCGCAGGAACCGCGAGACGGACGTGGGCCGCGTCGTCGGCCGGCACGCGGGCGTCCTCTGCTGGCGCGCCCTCGGCGACCTCGTCCGCGCCGAGTTCTACATGCGCGCCCTCGGCGACGGCGGCGACCATGCGGCCGAGTGGCAGGACTTCTACTGCCGCTTCTACGCCTCGCGCGGCAACTGGCTCCGCCTGGAGCAGTTCATGACCGAGACCGCGCAGCGCACCGGCATGGCCGCGGTCGAGATGAAGCGCGCGCTGGCCTGCACGGCGCACGACGTCGGCAACTCCGCGAAGGAGATGAGTTACTGGCAGGCCGTCGCCCAGGCCGCCCCCTCCGACGCCGAGGCGAACCGCGAGCTGGAGCGCCTCTACTCGCAGCTCGAGCGCTGGTCCTCGCTCGCCGACCTCCTGAAGGAG
>VGRB01000491.1 GCA_016875475.1 Deltaproteobacteria bacterium | reverse complement strand
TCGGGACCTTCTTCCACGCGGGCCAGGTCTGCGAGTCGGGCACGCGCTGCTTCGTGCCCGCGTCGATCTACGACGAGTTCATGGCGCGGCTGCGCGAGCGCGTCGGCCACATCAAGCTCGGGGACACCTCCTTCTGCCGCGCCCACGAGGCGCGGTCTGAGTCGCAATCAAACGGTGCATCGCTCCGTACGTTGTTTCCATGACTTGCGTCGCTTCACGACACCATACCAGGCATGCAACTGACTGATATCATTAGCGAGATCAGAGCGCGGATGCGCCCCCGGGGCCTTCCGGTTTGACACCCGCCGGCCCCGTCCCTAGACTGCCCCCTGCCATGGCCGCGAACTACCTCCGGCTCTCCGTCACGGACCGCTGCAACCTCCGGTGCAGCTACTGCGCCCCTGCGGCAGTGTGGCCCCACGCGGACCGCTCCGAGGTGCTGTCCTACGAGCAGATCGCGCTCGTGGTCGAGGTGGCCGCGTCCCTCGGCGTCTCGAAGGTGCGCGTGACCGGCGGCGAGCCGCTCGTCCGTCGCGACGTCGGCCGCCTCCTGGCCGCGCTGTCGCGGATCCCGGGCCTGCGGGAGCGCTGCCTGACGACGAACGGGACCCTCCTGCGGGAGCATGTCCCGGACCTCGTCGCCGCCGGGTTCGACCGCGTCAACGTGAGCCTGGACACGCTCGACCCGGCGCGCTCCCGCGACCTGTGCGGCGCGCCCGTTCTCGTGGAGGTCGTGGCCGGCATCGACGATGCCCTCGCCGCGGGGATCCGGCCGAAGCTGAACGCGGTCGTGTGGCCGGGGTTCGACGTGGCCGACGCGGTCCGGCTGGTGCGGTTCGCGCACGCCCGCGCGCTCGACCTGCGGTTCATCGAGGCGATGCGCGTGTCCGGCGGAGGCGGCGCCGGGAGCCGCCGGATGGACGAGGTCGTGACGGCGCTCGACGCGGCGTTCGCGCTCGCGCCGGACGGTCGCGAAGGCATGGCGCGGATGTTCCGCGTCGCGGGCGGCGAGGCGCGCGTCGGCCTGATCACGCCGTCCCACGCCGGCTTCTGCGACGGCTGCCGCAAGCTCCGGGTGTCCTCGACCGGCCGGCTCCGGACGTGCCTGTTCGGCCGGGCGGGCGTGGACCTGCGGCCGGCGGCCGTGGCGGGCGACCGCGAGCGCCTGGCGGCGCTGCTCGGCGCGGCCCTCGCGACGAAGGCGGCGGGCCGGGGCCGCGAGGGCGCGGTCGTGGCCTCGATGCCGGGGATCGGCGGGTGATCGCGATGGAGGCCGTCACCGCGAGCGGGCGGGTCGCCGCCCTGGCCGTCTCGGAGCGGAAGGGCACGGTCAAGCTCGCGGTGCCGCGCGCCGTGTTCGTCGCGGACCACGGGATCGCGGGCGACGCCCACGCCGGCCCGGGCGACCGGCAGGTCTCGATCCTCGCGGTCGAGAGCATCCGCGTGATGGAGGAGGCGCTCGGCAGGCCGCTCGATCCGGGCCGGTTCGGCGAGAACGTGGTCGTGGAGGGCTGCGGGCTGGCCGCCGTGCGCGTCGGGGACCGCATCGCGCTCGGGGACGCGGAGCTGGAGGTGGCGGCGATCGGGAAGACCTGCCACCACGGGTGCGAGATCCGCCGGCTGACCGGCGACTGCATCATGCCGCGCGAGGGCGTGTTCGCGCGGGTCCTGGCCGGGGCGGAGGTCCGGGTCGGGGCCGGGGTCCGGCTGCTGCCCGGGGGGGGCACGGAATGATCGACGGCGGCACCGTCTGGGCGCTCGCGCCGGTCTTCTTCGCGATCGCGGCCGTGTACTCGTCGGTCGGGTTCGGGGGGGGCACCGGCTACCTCGCCGTCATGGCGCTCGCGTCGTTCCCGCCGGCCGTGGTGCCGCCGATCGCGCTGTCGCTGAACCTGCTGGTCACGGGCACCTCCCTGGTCCGCTTCGGCCTGGCGGGCCGCGTACCCCGGGCGCTGCTCGCGCCCTTCCTGGCCGCGGGCATCCCGGCCGCCCTCGCCTGCGCGTACATCGAGGCGCCCAGGACCGCATACCAGCTCTTCCTGGGGCTGGGCCTGGTCGCGGCGGCCTTCGCCCTGGTGATCGGCCGGCGCGGCGTCCCGGGTCCGCTGCGGCCCCCCGGGCGGCGCCGGCTCTGGGCAGTCGGCCTGCCGGTCGGCGCGATCATCGGGGGCATCTCGGGGTTCGTCGGCTTCGGGGGCGGGGTGTTCTTCGGTCCGTTCCTGCTGCTGAACCGGTGGGAGGAGCCGCGGCGCGTCTCGGCCGCGTGCTCGGTCATGATCCTGGCGCTGTCGGCGGTCGGGCTCGCGGCGCACGGGACGCGGCTCGGCGTCCCGGTGGCGGACGCGTGGCCGCTCGGTGCGGCGGTCCTCGCCGGCGCGGTCGGGGGGGCGCACCTCGGCACGACCCGGCTCCCGGCGATCGTGCTGCAGCGCGTGATGGCGGCGGTCGTGGCGCTCGCCGGGGGGCGGGCCGTGATCGCGGTGTTCGGCATCTGAGAGGACGAGGAGGTCGGCGTGAGGGACGTGTCGAGGAAGCCCACCACGCTCCGCAGGGCGACGGCGACGTCGTCGGTGCGGATGGCTGCGGGGACGGTCGCGATGGTGCGCGAGGGCCGCGGACCCAAGGGCGATCCCCTGGCCGCGGCGCGGATCGCGGCCGTGATGGCGGCGAAGGAGGCGAGCCGGCTCATCCCGTACTGCCACCCCGTCCGCGTCGACCACGTGGAGGTCGCGTTCGAGGTCGCGGACGGGGGGGTCGAGGTCTCGTGCCGGGTGGCGGCGCTCGACCGGACGGGCGTCGAGATGGAGGCGCTCTGCGGCGCGTCCGTGGCCGCGCTGACGATCTACGACATGCTGAAGCCCGTCGACGACGGGATGGTGATCGGCGAGACGCGGCTGGCCTCGAAGAAGGGCGGGAAGGGCGACTTCGTCGACACGTTCGAGACCCCGCTGCGGGCGGCGGTGCTGGTCGTTTCCGACAGCACCGCGGCCGGCGCGCGCGAGGACCGGTCGGGCCGCGCGGTGGCCGACCGGCTCGCCGCGGTCGGGGTCGAGGTGGTCGAGCGCGCGGTGGTGCCCGACGAGCCGGACCAGGTCGAGGCGGCCCTGCGGCGCGCGGTGGCGGCGGGGCTGGATCTGGCCGTGACGACCGGCGGCACCGGCCTCGGGCCGCGCGACCGGACGGTCGAGGCGACCGCGCGGGTGATCGAGC
This sequence comes from Deltaproteobacteria bacterium, assembly GCA_016875475.1. GTDB lineage: Bacteria > Myxococcota_A > UBA9042 > DTJE01 > DTJE01 > VGRB01. The sequence continues at coordinate 239 of VGRB01000491.1, read as the reverse complement.
GCGAGATCCCCGGGATCGCCGAGGCCATGCGCGCGCACGGGCAGGCCCGCACGCCGCGTGCGATGCTGTCGCGCGGGCTGGCCGGCACCGCGGGCGGCACGCTCGTCCTGAACCTGCCGGGCTCGAGCCGCGGCGTCGAGGAGTCGCTCGACGCGCTGCTGCCGGGCGTCCTGCACCTGTTCCCGATGATGCGCGGGGGGGGGCACTGAGATGACGCCGAGCCTGCTGCCGGGCGTCCT
>VGRB01000490.1 GCA_016875475.1 Deltaproteobacteria bacterium | reverse complement strand
GTGGGACACGGACGGCGATGGCGTTTCGGACTTCGTGGAGCTGCACGCGGCGGCGTGGCCCCTCGCGGAAGGCGCTCCGGGCGCCGACGGGCCTCGCTGGATCGACCGTTTCTGCTGCCTCGACGGCGGGGCCGACGCCCGCGCGGCCTGTCTCGACACGGTCCGGGCGCACCTCGCGGCCGAGGCCGCCCGCCGGGGCTGCCCCGACCCCGCGGCCGAGGCCGCTGCCCGCACGTTCGCGACCGACCCGCTGTGGGCCGCGGACTCGCCCGCGCACCACGTGGCGCCCGGCGACCCGATCGGCGGCGGCGCGTGCTCGGCGGCGCGCACGGCGCGCGACCGCTCCCTGTCCGGCTTCCTCCTCCCTGCGCTGGCGGCGCTCCTTGCCATGGGGGCGGCGCGTGGGGTGGGCCGGCCGGGCAGGCGGCGGCGGGCGTGAGGGGCGGGGAACCGGGCGGCGTCGACACCCGATGCCGACCGGCGAACATCGGCGGCCGGCTCCGGGAGCGCACATGAGCCTCCTCCATCCGCGGACCGGCCGACGCCTCCTCCCGACGTTCGACCTGGCCGACGTCGGCGGGGTCGCCGTGCCCCTGCAGTCGGGGGCGGTCTTCCCCTCGTTCGAGATCCCGAGGACGCGCCTGGACCTGGGGGGGGAATGGCTCGCGCGCCGGATCCGGCGCCCGGCGGTGCCGCCGCTGGTCGAGCGGACCGCGGACGTGCTCGCCGCGATGGTCCGCGAGGTCGGGGCGGACGCGCTCGCCGGGTGGCCGATCCCCGGCTGGGAGCCCCGGACGATCCCGGGCCCCGAGAACCGGATGTGCGAGCCGGAGCACGACCTGAACCCGGAGCGGTTCGAGTCGGTCGCGTGGTACGCCACGCGCTTCGAGCACCCGGATGCGTCCGGCCGGGGGCCCGCGCGGCTCGTGTTCCTGTCGGTCAACTACGTGGCGGACCTCTGGGTCGACGGCCGGCACCTCGGCACCCACGAAGGGGGGTACGGGCCGTTCTCGTTCCTGCTGGACCCGGCGCGCCCGCCCGCCGGGCCCGTGGAGCTTCGCGTACGCGTGGCGAACCCGCCCTGGGGCAGCGACCCGTCGATGGCCCCGGCGGTCGTAGCCGACTGGTGCAACTACGCGGGCATCGTTCACGACGTGTACGTCGAGTCCCTCCCCCCCCTGCGCGTTGACCGGCTGGACGCCGTCCCGGACGGGGAGGGGTTCGCGGTGTCCGCGGTCGTGACCGCAGGGTCCGGGCAGGTGCCGGCGGGCGCGGTCGTGCGGTTCTCGCTGCACGACGCCCGGCCGGACTCCGGGTCGATCGAGGACCCTTCGCCGGAGGCGGTGGAGGGCGGGCAGGTGGCCGCCGCGGAGGCTCTCGTGGCCGCGGCGGGCGGCATCGGCACGTCGCGCGCGCGGCTCGTCCCCCCCGCCCCGCGCCGCTGGTCCCCCGCGCGGCCGGAGCTGTACGTGGTCCGCGCCGAGCTGGTCGTGGGGGAGGCGGTCGCGGACGCCGCCGCCGTGCAGGCCGGGCTCCGGACCGTGGGGGTGGCGGAGGGTCGCCTTCGGCTGGACGGCCGCCCGGCCTTCCTGTGCGGGGTCGCGCGCCACGAGGACGGCCCGCGCGGCCGCACGTCCACGGTCGCGGAGATCGCCAGGGACCTGCGCGTCGTGAAGGGGCTCGGCGCCGACCTCCTGCGCGCCGGCCACTACCCGAACCACCCGGCGACGGCGATCCTGGCGGACCGGATCGGGCTGGCCGTGGCGTCCGAGATCCCGGTCTGGCAGCACCGCCCCCGGCACTTCCAGGCCGACGCGGGGCGCGTCACGCTCCAGATGTGGCGCGAGATGACGTGGCGCGACCGCAACCGGCCGAGCGTGCTGTTCTGGAGCGCGGGGAACGAATGCTGCGGCGAGGACCCGCCCGCGGCGCGCGCCGCCCACGTCCGGCGCCTGCGCGACGACCTGCGCGCCCGGTACGACGACGGCCGGCTGGTGATGCAGTCCGCGGCGGCCGACGCGCCGGGGCCGGGCGACGCGTCCCAGGAGCCGTGCGACGTGGCAGGGTGGACCCTGTACTTCGGGATCTTCCACGGGGGCACGTTCCGCGAGGGCACGCGCGACTTCCTCGAGCGGGCCGCGGAGCGGTTCCCGGGCAAGCCGCTCGTCGCGACCGAGTTCGGGTTCTGGTCGTCGCCGACGACCGAGGACCGCTACTGGTGGCTGCGCAGCCCGAAGCGCGACCACCGGGCACGCCACGGCGAGTGGGAGGGGCGGCAGGTCGAGGTGATGCGCGAGACCGCCGCGGCGTTCGAGGCATTCCTGGCGCGGGGCGGACCGCTCTGCGCCGTGGTCTGGTGGACCGCGTTCGACTGGCACCGCCACGTGCCCGGGCTCCAGACGATGGGGCTGGTCCGGATGGACCGGACGACCGAGAAGCCCGCCGCGGCCGAGATCCGGGCGGTGTTCGGGCGCCTCAGGGCGGCCTTCGAGAAGGGGCTGCCGGCGCGGTGAGCCCGGAAGCCGGGGGGGGAGGCCCGCCCCCGGGGTCACGGCGCGGTCGCGCTCCAGCCGGCCGCGGTCGTGCGCAGGGTCCGGCCGGCCGCCGCGGACGCCGGCACGCGCGCGGTCAGCGCCAGCGTCTCGCGCGGCATCAGCGTCTGTCCGGGGCGTAGCCCGCGCCGCGAACCAGGATCGGGCGGCCGTTGGTCGAGTAGCGGCGCCGATTGGGGGGGGGAGGACCTAGGCCGTGACCTGGCGCACGCCGACGTCGAGCGTCGCGGCGTCGGACGCGGCGCCGTCCACCGAGACCTCGAGGTCGAGGCGGTACGGGTGCGGTTCGCCGTACGCCCAGGGCCACCGGAGCCGCGGGGTGGCGAGGCGCAGCGCGGGCAGGTCGGCCGGGGTCAGGGCGACCTCGCGCGTCTCGCCCGCGCCGAGCGCGACGTCGGTCGCGAAGTCCCGGCCGTCGATCCGTCCCGACAGCCGCGCGGTCGCCGGGGCGTCGCGGCCGTTCGCGAGCGTGGCGAGCAGGGTGAGGTCCGCGGACCCGTCGGTCCCGAGCCGGCTGGTGACGGCCGGGTCGCGCAGGGCCACCGGCCCCGTCGTCTCGACGCGCGCCGGCATCCACAGCCCCATGGCGTCGCCGGGGGGATCCGGGCTCCAGTCCACGAAGTGGATCGCCAGGTCGGAGAACACGTCCGGCGCGAACACCTCGACCACGACCGCGCAGCGCTGCCCCGGCGCGACGAGGCCGGTCGCGTTCAGGCGGTGCTCGCGGAAGGCGCCCTCGACCAGGGGCCCGATGGCCACGAGGGCGACCCAGCCCATGGCGATGTACAGGGCGAGGCGGTGGAACCGGTCTCCCAGGGTCAGCGAGAATATCGATCGCCGGCTGCGCGGGGCGTCTCGGGCACCGGCCTTCGTTGCGGGGACCCCCGGATTCCTGTCACTTATCGCG
>VGRB01000489.1 GCA_016875475.1 Deltaproteobacteria bacterium | reverse complement strand
GGGCACGGCCTGCAGCCCTGGACGGGGGTGTGGGTGCACGGGTTCCCGGCGCGCGCCGGCACGCACGCGTCCTCGGTGCACAGGTTGTCGGCAGGCTCCTCGTGGCACGGGTTCGGCACGACCGCGCACTTGTTCGCCTGGCAGCGCGCGACCTTGCACGGCTCCGCGGGGGGCGTGCAGTCGGAGTCCTTCACGCACTCGCTCCCGACCGGGGTGTGGACGCAGCCCTTCTCCGGGTCGCACGTGTCGTCGGTCAGCGCGTTGCCGTCGTCGCAGTCCCTGTCCACGGACCAGCACGCCCCGGCGTCCGCGGCGCACTTCGGCTCGCGGCAGGCGTCCGGAGCCGGGCATTGCGCGTCCAGCGTGCACCCGCACAGGATCGCGGGCGCGTCCGACCGGCAGCCCTGCTCCGAGTCGCACCAGTCGACCGTGCACGGGTCGCCGTCGTCGCAGCCGACCACGTGCCTGCAGACGTCGTTCACGCACGAATCGCCGGTGCACGGGTTGCCGTCGTCGCAGTCCTCCGGCCCGTCGCACTCCGCGCCGCACCCCGGCACGCGCACGTGCCAGCAGCCCGCCTGGAGCCCGCACGAGTCGATCGTGCACGGGTCGCCGTCGTCGCAGTCCGCGATCGGGAAGGCGCAGGTCCAGGTGGCGGTGTTGCAGCGCGGCGCAACGCAGGGAACGGACTCCTGCGCGCAGTCCTCGTCCGTCAGGCAGGTGAGGAGCGGCCACGGCCACTCCTGGCACCCGTCGCCCGGGTCGCAGCCGACCCAGCGCGCGCCCTCGCCGGGGCACGCGGCGGGCGTGTAGGCGCACGTCCCGTCCGCGCAGGCGTCCTCGGTGCAGATCGAGCCGTCGTCGCACTGCCCGGGCGAGGTGCACTTGCGGCAGACGGGGTCGTGGACGCAGCCCGCGTCCGCGACGCACCGGTCCGCGGTGCAGGCGTCGCCGTCGTCGCAGCCGCGCGGCCGCACCAGGCAGAGACCGGCGTCGCACGCCGGCTCCAGGCACGTCTCGTCCGCCCCGGGCAGGTCGGCCGCGGCGCAGTCGGCGTCCTTGGCGCACGGGAAGCAGACCGCGCCCGGGACGGTCGCGTGGACGCACTCCCCGGTCGCCGGGTCGCAGGCGTCGCGCGTGCAGGGGTCCGAGTCCGGGCACGCCTTGGGCTGGTGACGGCACCCCTTCTCCGGGTCGCACGTGTCGACCGTGCACGGGTGGTGGTCGTTGCACATCGCCGCCAGCTCGGCGGGCGTCAGCTCCGGGAACTCGCAGGTGCCGTCCACGCAGACCGCGCCGGAACACGGCCCGGGCGCGAGCGCGCGACATGCCTTGTCGGAGTCGCACCCGGCCGCGTCCGCCTCGCCGCCCTCCGGCGCGTCCGGCACGTCGAGGGGCACCTCCGCGGCGTCGATCCCATCGGCCGCGTCGGGGGCCGCGTCGGGGGCCGCGTCGGCCGCGTCCTGCCCGGCCTCGGCGTCGTCCTCCATCACCTCCTCGTCGTCGACCGGCAGCGGGGGCTGCTTCCCGTCGGAGCCGCAGCCCCACCCGGCCGCGGCCAGCGCCAGAGCGAGGATTCCCGCCTGGAGGATTCCCACCGGGAGGGACGACGGAAGACGCCCGAGGAACGACATGGGGCACCTCTCCGAATCGGTGCGTTTCCAGCCCGCAAATACTCTACCGGCCCTTCCCCCGAAGGGCAATCGCGCGCGCGCACGCTCAACAAGCCCCGCAAGCCCCCGCGCCGCCCCCATGTCCTCCGCGGGGTCATCGACCGCTACCCGCGGTCGCGACCCGCGTCAAGGGCATGCCGCGAGCGCGGCGTCGAGGGGTCGGACTCGGCGGCGACAGCCGCTGAATCAAGCGCCTCGGGCTGCGCCCGGTGCGCGTCCACGAGGCGTTCTTCCGGCCCGACTGACCGGCCACCGCCGAAGGACTCCGACGCGGTCGCCGCCTATCATCGCGGCGCGCTCCCGGGCATCATTGCCTCCCGCGCGCCCCCCCATGCCGACCGACGCGACGCCGGAAGCCGTAACTGCCGCGTGCGGGAGACCGTAGTTCAGCGCGAGGCGCCGTCGCCGCAATCGCCGGGTTTCCCGCAGCAGTAGATGAAGGGTGGCTCGGAGTCCAATCTGCAGTAGCAGAGAGCGCTGTTCTCACGGCAGCACTGGCAGATCCAGCCCGGAGGACACTGCCGATCGCCGATGTAGGTCCCGTCGGGACGATAGATTTCGCAGGGACAGGCGATGGAGCCTCTGCAGTCCTTCTCCGGGAGGAGGTCGGAAGGATAGGGAACGTGGTTGAAGGGGTCCCATCCTTCCCTCGAGCCGTCGCCGCAGGCGGCGGCGCACACAACAGCGGTCAAGGCCACCCTGATTCCGTGCGCGGCCGTCCGGCGTTCCCTCATCGCCATGCGAACCCCCTTCGCCCCCCCCGGAGGGCCAGGAAGCACATCGCGGCAATCGCCATCCAGGGGCGCGCGTTCCCGCCGCTCCGAGCGTCCGCGCCGCAGCCGCCTCCCGCGCCGCTCCAGGGCGACTCCGGCCCGACCTCGGCGCCGTCGGGCTGGATACCCCCCTCAATCGAGTCGCTCGCGGCAGCCGCGTCCTCCCAATCCTCGCCCCCGGCGTGATCCGAGGATGCGTCAACGTCCGAGATCGGCCCATCGATCGGCTCTGCCTCCTCGCTGACTTCCGTCGCCTCGGGGACGACCTCGGCAACGTCGGGAATCTCGGTTGCGTCCTGCGCGTCCTGCACGTCCGGCGAATCCGGCGGGCCCGCCGGCTCCGGGAGGGCCGAGCAGTCCTCGCCCTGGCAGGGAAGGCAGCCGCCGCACTCGTATTGGCAGGTGTAGCTGCACTTCCAGTCCCATCCATCGGAGCAGCAATAGGGATCCCGGTCGCAGACGCACTTCTCGCAGGCGCAGCCACCGCATCCGGCTGAGGTCGTCTGCTCGCAACCGTAGCCGTAGGCGCACTTGTGGACATCAGTACACCAGAAGCCCTCGCCACAGCCCGCCCCGCACGTACCGCCGCACCCGTCGGGGCCGCACTCCTTGCCCTCGCAGCCCGGCGTGCAGCATGTGCCCCCGTTGCAGACCTGCCCGGCGGAGCAGTTCCCGCACGTCCCGCCGCACTTGTCGTCGCCGCACTCCCGCCCGTCGCACTTCGGCGCGCAGGTGAAGTTGCACTCGATCGGATACGTGCCGCTCGGATCGGGGGTGCCACCGGTGTTGCAGCCGTACGACCCGAGTGCGTGCCATCCGCACTCGCCCTTGTCGCACGGCCCGAAGCCCAACTTGCCGTCGTACGAGCACTTCACAAGGTCGCCCTTGTAGCAGCATCCCTTGGTCGTCACCCCACCGCACCCGAAGACGCACTGGTCCACCACGCACTTCTCGCCCTGGCCGCACGCGCCGCACTTCGCTCCGCAGCCGTCGTCGCCGCACTCCTTGCCCTGGCCCC
>VGRB01000488.1 GCA_016875475.1 Deltaproteobacteria bacterium | reverse complement strand
GGGGCAGTTCATCAGCGAGAAGAAGGCCGCGGACATCAAGAAGAACCTGTCGGACGTGTCCGCGGACGCGATCAACCAGTTCCGCCTGCGCTTCTCGCGCCTGGAGGCCTTCCAGCGGACCGTCGGGGGCGACGGGCAGCCGCGCGAGGAGGTCACGACGGGCCTGTTCCGCACGTTCTCGTTCCGGATCCGCGACGTCGCGGGCGCCGAGGAGGAGGTGCTGGACCGGACGTACGTCGATCGGATCTCCGAGGCGACGCCGCAGCGGTTCGACCTTCCCGTGTCGTCGCCGGTGGTCCGCGGCATCGCGACCGACCTGCTCGCGGGCAAGGCCGTGTCGCTCGACATGATCGTCACGACGTTCGTGGCCCAGGAGGACCTCTACCGGGTCCGCATCGAGGGCGCCGGGATCCGGGTGAAGGCCCAGCCCGAGCTGGTCATCAGCGCGCTCGATTCGGTCGGGTCCCAACTCTAGCGCGTGCGCGGAGGTTGCGGGATGTCTCGCCTCTCGAAGCTGTCGCCCGCGGTCGCGGCCATCCTCGTCGCCGCGCCCGGGTGCAAGTCCATGTACGACGACCCGGCGGGCGCGGCCGACGCGACCGACACGGCGCCGGAGGCGGTCCGGTTCGACGGGGGGGGAGTGGGCGCGACCTGCGCCGCCACGCCCGACTGCCGCGAGGGCCTGGCCTGCGCGGGGGGCAAGTGCGCGCCGGCGGGCGACCGCGGCCTGGACAAGCGGTGCATCCTGTCCGCCGAGTGCGCCGGCCCCTCCCCGGAATGCCCGAACGGCCTGTCGTGCTCGTGGTTCGGGTTCTGCGCGTGCGCTGGGGCGGGGGGCGAGGGCGCGCCCTGCACCTCGTCGAGCGACTGCGCGAAGGGCCTCGCGTGCGCCGCGGTCGGGTTCTCCGGGTACTGCGAGCCGCGCCCGGACGCCGGGGGCGATCTGGACGCGCCGTGCGCCGACTCGAAGACGTGCATGGCCGGGCTGGTCTGCTCGGCGGCCTCGAAGACGTGCGTGCCCGCGAGCCTGTTGCTGAACCCCGACCTGTTCCCCGGGGTCGCGTGCCCCGACGAATCGAAGACGCCCTTCGGCGTCCGCATGCGCCTGCCCCGCGGCGACGAGCCCGGCGAGTTCTACAGCCTGCCGTTCCCGACCGACGTGCGGCGCAAGGCGGACGGGCACGTGGACCTGCACGACCACCCGCGGCCGGGCGGCGGCGTCTTCGGCGTGGACCCGCTCGACGGGATCCTGCGCGCAATCGAGGCGGAGATCGCGGGCTATCCCCTGGACGCGGCCGTGTATTTCCGGTTCACGCGGCCCGTGGACCCGGCCACCGTGCGGACCGCGGCCGACCCTGCGTCCGGCGCGCCCGCCACGGTCCGGTTCGTGGACCTCGACGACCCGGCGCGCGCGGTCCCGTTCGTCGCCAGGGCGGCGGCGGACCGGAACAAGTACATCTGCGCGAACCGCCTGTACGTGCACCCGGTCTGGTCGAAGCCGCTGCGGCCGAACGTGCGCTACGCCGTGGTCGTGACCTCGGGCGTGCGGTCGCTGGCCGCGGCCGGGGCGCAGGCGCCCGCGCACCTCGACGACCTCGACATGCTGCTCGGGGAGGCGCGCCCCGGGGGGGACGCCGAGGGCCGCGCCTGGGACGCCTTCGCGCCGCTCCGCGCCTGGATGAAGCCGGCGGGCGTGGCGGCCGCGGACGTGGCGGGCGCGACCGTGTTCACGACGGGCGACCCGACGGCTCCGCTGCGCGCGATGGGCGCGTTCTTCCACCCGGCCGCCGGCACCCAGCCGGCCGCGGACATGCCGGTCCTGACCGGCGCGGTGGAGTGCGGCGAGGGCAAGGACCTCGACGCCTGCGCGACCCCGGGCTGGGCCGCGACCGAGGCGGGCAAGGCCGGCGGCGCCGACCCGCGCGCCTGTCCGGCCGCGAAGCCGCCGGGCTGGACCGAGTACCACGCGCGCATCCGCCTGCCCGTGTTCCAGGAGGGGGACGCGCCGTACCTCGCGGGCGGCGGCGCCATCCGCACCGACGCGGGAAAGCCCGTCGTGGTGCGCTACGAGGACGTGTGCGCGGCGTTCGCGATCCCGGACGGCGACGAGCCGGACGACGGGTGGCCCCTCCTGACCTACGGCCACGGGACTGGCGGGTCGTTCGCCAACGGGATGGCGTGGGCGGCCACGCTCGCGCCACAGGGCATCGCGGTGCTCTCGATCGACCAGCCGATGCACGGGCCGCGGCGCGGCATCGATCGCGACCCGGGGCCCCTGTTCTACAACTTCCTGAACCCCCCCGCCGCGCGCGGGAACCTGATCCAGGGGGCGGCCGACAACTTCAGCCTGGTTCGGTTCGCCGCGGCCTTCGACGGCAAGATCGCGACGCGCCAGGTGCGGTTCGACCGCGACCGGATCGCGTACATGGGGCACTCGCAGGGCGCGACGACCGGCCCGCTGTTCGTGCCTTGGGAGGACGGGGGCGGCTCGTGGGCGCGGTCTTCACCGGCGCGGGCGGGTCGCTGGTGCTCGGGCTTCTCGGGAAGAAGCAGCCGTACGACGCGTCCGTGGGCATCCGCGGGGGCCTGCAGGAGCTTCACGTGGACGAGACGCACCCCGCGCTCGCGATCATCCAGTGGTACTTCGACGGGACCGACCCCCTGCTGCACGCGCCCGCGATGCTGGCCGAGCCCGCGGGCAGGCCGCTGCACGTCCTGGACGTGGTCGGGTGGGACGACTCGTACACCCCTTGGAGGACCGGCATGATCTACGCGGCCGCGCTCGGGGGGCCGATGGTGCTGCACGCGGCGGGGGGGGACTGCCGGCCGGGCGGGTGCGACGGGGGCGACTACGAGCCGTGGGCGCTCGGGCTCGAGACCTGGATCCTGCCCACGGGCCAGTCGTACGGCGGCAACGTGGACCTCGGCGCGGCCGGGACGTTCACGGGGCTGTCGGTCGTCTCGCGGAGCGACGGGACGTACGACGGCCACTTCGTCGGCAACCGAAACCCCGCGACGCGGCGCGTGATCGAGCGGTTCCTGCGCACGCTGATGGACCCGGCCGAGCCGTTCCCGGCCGTGGTGTTCGACGACGACCCGTGCCGGGACGCGCCGTCCGCCCAGTGCCCCCCGTAGCCCGTCAGGGTCCGGCGCACTCCACCGCCTCCAGCGGCGCGTACTCCCCGAAGCACTCGGTCCACAGCGCCCGCGCGCGGTCGCGCAGCACCGCGCCGTCGAGCGCGGCGAGCCTGACCGTCAGGTCGTGCATGAAGTCGCCGGTCAGCTCGCCCGTCTCCTCGCCGGGGGGGAAGGCGACGCCGGTCAGCAGGATGCGGACCGCGTAGAAGTAGGCGTTGCCGCGCTTGCGGTAGAGGTGCCCGAGCATGTCGAGCGCCTGGAGGTGCGTGGTCGCCGGCGCCGAAATCAGCGACGTCAGGAACGCCCGCCCCTCGGCCTGGACGTCCCGCCC
>VGRB01000487.1 GCA_016875475.1 Deltaproteobacteria bacterium | reverse complement strand
TGAGCCGCACGCGAAGCGTGTCGGCCCCGCGCGAGGGCGCCCGCCCGCCGCCCGCGACCGCACTGGCCGCATGCCGCCCGCGCCGCCCCGGGGCCGAGCGTGAGCCGCACGCGAAGCGTGTCGGCCCCGCGCGAGGGCGCCCGCCCGCCGCCCGCGACCGCGCCGGGACCGAGCGTGAGCCGCACGCGAAGCGTGTCGGCTCCACGCGAGGGCGCCCGGACCGCGGCAGTCGGTCCGGGCACGATTTGACCTCCCGTCTCCGTGACGGCAAGATCACCCCCGACGGAGCGGACGAATGGAGCCTGCCGACAACCCGTGCCCGCAGGACGGCTCGCCGATGCTCGGCTACCAACTGGACGGGGTCGAGCTGGACTCGTGCGCGAGGTGCGGCGGCACCTGGCTGGACGCCGGTGAGATCGAGATGATCGCGGACATGTCGGGCGTCGCCCCGGGGCCCCTGTCCGCGGCGCTCCGGGCCACGCGCGGGCGCCGCAGGTCCGACCGGCGCTGCCCCCGCTGCGGCGCCCGGCTCGACGCGGTCGTGCTCCGTGGGCGGGGAGAGCCCGTCGAGGTCGACCGCTGCCCGCGCGGGCACGGGCTGTTCCTGGATCCTGGCGAGATGGCGGCGGTTGTCGCCGCCTTCGACGAGGGGGAGGGCGCCGCGGTCGGCGGGCTGCTCGCGGACCTGTTCGGTTCGCGGACCGCCGGGTGCGGGCCGGGAGGAGGGGAATGAGCATCGGCGCAATCGTCGTCGTCGCGGTCGTGGTCCTGCTGGTCGTCACGGTGATCGCCATCTACAACGAGCTCATCGGTCTCAGGAACCGGATCAAGAACGCCTGGTCGCAGATCGACGTTCAACTGAAGCGGCGGCACGACCTCGTGCCGAACCTCGTCGAGACGGTCAAGGGCTATGCCGCGCACGAGCGCCAGGCGCTCGAGGCGGTGGTCGCGGCACGCGGCAATGCCGTGTCCGCGTCGGGCGTCGCCGCGATCAGCCGCGCCGAGAGCGAGCTCTCCGGCGCGCTCGGCCGCCTGCTCGCCGTGGTCGAGGCGTACCCGGACCTGAAGGCCAACCAGAACTTCCTGTCGCTCCAGGAGGAGCTTTCCTCGACCGAGAACCGGATCGCTTTCGCGCGGCAGGCCTACAACGACCAGGTGATGGACTACAACACGAAACGCGAGTCGTTCCCGGTGAACACGATCGCGGGGATGTTCAACTTCGCGGCGGCCGACCACCTCGTGATCGAGAACCCGGCCGAGCGCGAGACGCCGCGGGTCTCGTTCTAGGCTCACGAGCCTGATAGGACACGATGTTCGACGCGATTCGCGCGAACCGCCGGCGATCCCTCGTGCTGCTCGGCGCGATGCTCGTCCTGCTCGTGCTGCTCGGCGGCGCGATCGGGCGTCTGGCCGGCGCGTACCTCGGTGCGAGCCCCGTCGCGGCGCAGTGGTGGGGCGCGGCGATCGCGGGCGTCCTCTGGGGGGGGCAGGTCGCCGTGGCGCTCGCGGCCGGACGGTCGATCCTGCTCGGCGCGGCGGGCGCCCGCCGGGTAACGAAGGAGGACGCGCCCCAGCTCTTCAACGTGGTCGAGGAGATGACGATCGCGTCGTCGCTCCCGGCCATGCCCGACATCCACGTCATCGACTCGGACGAGCCGAACGCGTTCGCGGTGGGGACCCGGCCCGACCGGGCGGCGATCGCGGTCACGACCGGGCTGATGACCCGCATGGACCGCGACGAGCTGCAAGGGGTGATCGCCCACGAGATCGGCCACGTCTCGTGCCTGGACGTGCGGTTCATGACGATCGCCGGGGTGCTCCTCGGGACCATCGTGATGATCTCGGACCTGGTGGTACGGGGGGTCTTCCGGGGGACGTTCCTCGGTGGCCGCCGCTCGTCGCGGAAGGCCGGGGGGGCGCTGCCGCTCCTGGTCGTCGTGCTGGTGCTCGCGGTGCTCGCGCCGATCCTCGCGCGCCTGCTCTACTTCGCGTGCTCCCGCCGCCGCGAGTACCTCGCCGATGCCTGCGCCGCGCAGTACACGCGCTTCCCGGAAGGACTTGCGCGGGCGCTCGAGAAGATATCGACGTCCCCGCTGCACCACGGTCAGGGGGGCAGGCCGGTGGTCGCGGCGGCCCGGGAGGGGCTGTCGAACCGCGTGATCGCGCCCATGTGCATCGTGAACCCACTCCAGGGGCGATCGCTGACCGGGCTGTTCTCGACCCACCCCCCGACCGACAAGCGCGTCGAGGTCCTGCGCGCGATGGGCGGGGGCGCGGGGCTCGCCGACTACAGGAACGCGGTCCGGAAGGTCTTGCGGTCCGACGGAGGCTTCCTCGTCGGGCTCGGACCGGGCGGGCGCCTGGCCGCCCGGCCGCCGTCGGCGGACGCGAGCGCGGCGCGCGCCGAGCGGGTCGCCCGCGCCCGCGAGGCGAAGGACCTGATCGACCGCGGCGCCGGCTTCGCCGCCGTGGACTGCCCGTGCGGCGTGCGGGTCAAGATCCCCCCCGCGTTCGACGGCGACGAGGTCGGGTGCGTCCGGTGCGGCAGGACGCTCGCGGTGGCGAAGGCGACCGCGGACCCGGAGCCCCGGCCCGCGCCGTCCGCGGTCGCGGCGGTCGCCCCGGGGAGCGAGCGGCCGCTGTTCTACCGGCGGAAGGGCACGATCTGGGAGTCGTTCCGGTGCGTTTGCGGGGGCGGTGTACAGATCTCCCCGAGCTTCGCGGCGCGCTCGATCGAGTGCCGCAAGTGCCGGCGACAGATCCGCATCGAGCCCCCGGCCGCGGCCGGACCCGGCGGCGGCGAGACCTGACCCGATGCCCGACATCGACGTCCTCGCCCTGCTGCTCGCCGCGTCGTTCCTGGCCGGGTTCGTGGACGCGGTCGCGGGCGGCGGCGGGCTCGTCCTGTTCCCCGCCCTGATGCTCGGACTGCCGGTCGGCACGCCGATCCCGACCCTGCTCGGCACGAACAAGTTCGCCGCCGCGACCGGCACGACTGCGGCGGCCTGGCACTTCCTGAAGTCCGGCACCGTGGGCCGGCGCGAGTTCGTCCCCCCGCTGGTGCTGGCCGCGGCCGGGGCCGTCGCGGGCGCGCGGCTCGCCTACCGGATCGACCCGGAGGTGCTGCGGCCGGTGATGGTCCTGCTGCTCGCCGGGATGCTCGCGTTCACCCTGTTCAGGCCGGACGTCGGCCGCCTCCACGCACCGAGGTTCGCGCCCGGCGCGCAGGCCGCGATCGGCACCGGCGTCGCGCTCGCGCTCGGGTTCTACGACGGCGTGTTCGGGCCCGGCACCGGGTCGCTCCTGATCTTCGCCTACGTCGGGCTGCTCGGGTTCGACTTCCTGCGCGCCTCCGCGCTCGCGAAGGCCGCGAACTGGGGGTCGAACTTCGGCGCGCTGGTCCTGTTCATGTCCCAGGGGTCGTGGATCCCGGCGCTGGCCGTGCCGCTGGCCGCGGCGAACCTCGTCGGCGGCCGCCTCGGGGCCGGATTCGCGGGG
>VGRB01000486.1 GCA_016875475.1 Deltaproteobacteria bacterium | reverse complement strand
CCCCGCCGGCCGCCCGGCAGGCCTCCAGCGACGCCCGCGTCACCGTGTCGGGGTTGGCCTCGATCGTGATCTCGGCCCCGGGCGAGACGTCGAAGGCGTCGCGGCAGGCCTGGATCACGGCGCCGAGTTCGGCGGGGTCGAGCAACGAGGGCGTGCCGCCGCCGAAGAAGATGGTATCGGCGGCCGTCCCATCGCCAAGGACCTGAATCTCGCGGGCCACGGCTCGCACGTAGCGGGTCTTCAGGCCGGCGTCGAACAGACCGCGATTGAAGTTGCAGTAATGGCAGATCGACGCGCAGAACGGGACGTGTATGTAGAGCCCGAGAGGGGCCATGGTCGTCGTCCGCGATGGCGTCTAGGAGCCCGCACGCCCGCCCGGCCATTTCAGGTCGAGCTTCGGCTCACGCCCCTGCGCCTTGGCCGGCGCGGGCTTGACGCCTGGCAGGCGGCCGGACCGCCGGCGCCGTTTCCAGAGGCTGACCAGCTCGTCGTCAGTCGCCTGACTCGCCTCGTCCATGCGGTAGTCGGCCGCATCGAGGTCGAGGAAGTCGCACATCTCGTGCAAGCGCGACCGCATCCGGAAGCCGACGCGGCACAGCAGCGTGTCCGGGTCGGATTCGTCGGGCCGGTCCTCGTAGTTCGACGTGAAGACGGTGACGCGCCGCTCGTTGTAGCGGGTGTTGACGATGAGATTCAGGGTCTCTTCGACCCACTCCGACGTCTTCTCGGCGCCCAGGTCGTCGAGTACCAGCAGGTCGGCTGTCATCACCGGGCGCAGGATCTCCAACTCCGTCGTGCGCACGACCGGGTCGTAGGTGCTGCGGATCAGGCGGAGCAGGTCGCGCGTATCGTAGAAGACGCCCCGCGCGCCGCGCGCGGTCACGACGTACCGCAGCACCGCGACGGCCAGGTGCGTCTTGCCGACGCCGGGCGGGCCTTCGAGGAACAGCCCCCGATCGACCACGGGAAACTCCTGCGCCAGCTTGTGGGCGCGTTGGCGCGCGCGGCGCAGCTTGTCGTTGTAATCGCGGAAGTTGGCGAAATCGCAATGCTGGTAGCGGCGCGGAATCCGTGCACCGTCGACATGGCGCATGGCCGACTCGCGGCGCCAGCACGCGCACCGCGTCACACGCGTGACGCCGTCGCGTTCCACCGTCTCCCACCCCGTCCCGTCGCAGACTGCACACGCCATCGGCCCGTCGTCTCCGCCCGCTCGAATGCCCGCCGCGGTCCGTCCGCAGCGGCCCATCACGATATCACACGTCAGTTCAACGAACTGCGGACGCCCTGGAGGCGCCGGCTGCGGCGCAGCTTCTCCTTCGCCCGGCCCTCGAGTTGCCGGACCCGCTCCCGCGACAGCCCCAGGCGGTCCCCAATCTCCTGCAAGGTGCGCGGATCGTCGCCGCCAAGGCCGAACCGCAGTTCCATCACCTCACGCTCGCGGGGATCGAGATCGGCGAGCGCCCGGCGCAGTTGGTCGGACGCCGCCTGCTGCAGCAACGCCTCGTCGATCGGCCGGACGGCGGCCTGCGGCAGCAGGTCGCCCAGTTCCCGCGCGTCGTCGCCGTGGCCCACGTGATCGCTCAGCGAGACATCGGGGGCCCCCATGCGCAACAGGGCGTCGGCATCGGCATCGGAGATGTCGAGGTCCTCGGCGACTTCGTGCGTGGTCGGATACCGGCGCAGTTCGGCGGACAGGCGGGTGACGTGATCCGCGAGGCGCGCGGCCGGGCCCGACAGCTTGGCCGGCAGCGCGACGATGCGGGTCTGCTCCGACAGGAGGTGCAGGATGGCCTGGCGGATCCACCAGACGGCGTAGGTAATGAACTTGACGTGGCGGCCCGGGTCGAAACGCCGGCCCGCCTCGATCAGGCCAAGGTTGCCTTCGTGAATCAGGTCGAGGAACGGGACGCCGAGGCCGCGGTACCGCTTGGCAAACGACACCACGAAGCGCAGGTTCGCCTCGACGAGGGACGTCAGGGCCGCCTCGTCGCCCGCCCTCGCGCGTATGGCGAGGGCCTGCTCCTCGTCGGGCGTCACCCGCGGGACTTTCGCAATCTCGTGGAGGTAGGCGCGTAGCGTCGCCGCTTCGGCTGACGGGTCGACGTGGCGTCTGGGCACGGCGCATGATACCGCGCCGACCGGCGCGACGGACGGCCTTTCGCCGACACCCGTCCGGACCGCGCTACGTCACCCGCGGCGGGCGTGTGTCCGGTGGCAGGATCTGAACGGCCGGTCCCTCGGCCGGGGCGGGCGCCCGCACGATGCCCGAGGGCGTGGCCCGGACGATGGCGGTACCGAGGCGCTGCTCCCAGTCGCCGAGGCCCCGGGCGAGTTCTTTCTTGACGTACTCCATGAACTCGTTGACCTCGCGCTGCATCTCGTCCATCTTCGCCCGCATGTTCAGGATGATCTCGACGCCCGCGAGGTTCACCCCGAGGTCGCGGGTGAGGGACAGGATCGTCTCGAGGCGCTGGAGATCCTCGTCGGAGTACAGGCGGGTGTTGCCGTCCGTCCGGGACGGCCGCAGCAGTCCTTCGCGTTCGTAGAGGCGCAGCGTTTGCGGATGGATGTCGTACTTCTGCGCCACGACGCTGATCATGTAGTAGGCCTTGCCCGTCCCCGTTGTCTTCCTGCTGACCATGCGTCACCCCGCTCCCGTCGAGTCGTGCGCCCCGTCACGCCACAGCCCGGCGCGGACATCGTCGGTCTGGATCTGCCCGAACTCCCGCAGGAGCGCCTTGGCGCGTTCGTCGAGGACCGTGGGCAGCGCCAGTCGCAGTTCGACGATCAGGTCGCCCCGTTCGCCGCTGCGGCCCGACGGCACGCCCCTGCCGCGCAACCGGAATCGCTGCCCCGCCGGCGTCGACGGCGGCACGCGGAGACGCACCGGTCCGTCGAAGGTCGGAATGTCGAATCGCGAGCCGAGGGCGGCCTCGTGAACCGCCACCGGCACCACCAGGTGGAGATCGGCACCGTCCCGCCTGAAGAGGGGATGGGCCTCGACCGCCACGGTCACGTACAAGTCGCCTGAGCGCCCGCCGCGGAGCCCGGCATGGCCGCGCCCGGGCACGCACAGCCGTTCGCCGTCCCCGACGCCAGGCGGAATCGGCACGGTGACGGACTCGGCCCGCGTTTCGGCGCCGGCCCCGACGCATGCCGGACACGTGGCGTGCCGCTGCCGCCCGCCGCCGTTGCAGCGGGCGCAGGGTTTGGTGAACACCATCCGCCCTCGCGCCGTGCGGAGCGCGCCCGCACCGCGGCACGCCGGGCACGGCGCTTCGGCCACGGGAATCGTCCCGCCGCCCCGGCAGGCGCCGCAGGGCATCCGCCGCACGAGCGGGCACGCGCGCCGGGCCCCGTGCATCATCTCCGCGAACGACACGAGCACCGAGACGTGCAGGTCGGCGCCGTCCTCCGGAACCGCGCCGCCGGTCACCGCATCGCGGATGACGTCGGCGAAGAGATCGCCGAACGTGGAGGCCTCCCGCCCGTGTGCCCCGTCGCCG
>VGRB01000485.1 GCA_016875475.1 Deltaproteobacteria bacterium | reverse complement strand
CTCCTCGACGAGGGCGGGCTGCCGCAGTTCCCCGAGCACGAAGCCGACGCGCTCCGTCAGTTCGTCCGCCGAGCAGGCGACCGCGAGCCGCGTGACGCCGATGCTGCAGTGCTCGTACGCGGGCTTCACGATCGCGGGGAACCGGTCCCATCCCGAGACGTCGTCCGGCGTCGAGCACAGGCGCCACCGGGGGGTCGCGACGCCCGCCCGCTCGAGGACGCGCTTCACGCGCGGCTTGTCCCAGGACAGGGCGATGGTCTGCGGAGCGGGGCCGGTGTAGGTGTAGCCGGCCTCCTCCAGCTCGGCCGCCGCGATCACGTCGCCGTGCCGCACGCCGGGGAGCGACTCGATCCAGTTCAGTACCACGAACCGATCGGGCTCGAACGGCGCGAGCGCGTCCCGCACGCCGGTCGCGCCGACCGGGACGGGGACGACCGTGTGGCCCGCCTGTTCCAGCGAGCGCCACATGTCGCGCAGCTCGTCGAGCACCGACTCCAGGTCCGCCTGCTCCCACGACGGATCGATGTCGTACGCGAGCAGCACGGGTACGGGCTGTCTACTCGTCGCCATGCGGCCTCCCATCGCCGACCCTGCAGGTAACAGTAAGTGCATCAGGCGAGAAACGCTAGAAAAAAATGAGATCCGCAGCTCGAGGAATTCCGACGCGTTCGCATGGGGGGTAAGAGCAAGATCAATGATGTCGGCATGTTGTGTGCCGAAATGGGGGGCAAAATGGGGGGTAAATGCCTGCCCGTCTCAGGCGTTTCGGGTGACGAAGAAGTCGGCCAGATCGCGCAGCGGATCGGCAGCCGGACCGAACCGCCGCAGGTCGTCGATCGCCCCGTCGGACAGCTCGCGGGCGTAGCGCCCGGCACCGTCCACGCCGAGCAGCGACGCGAACGTGGTCTTCCCCTGTTCGCGGTCCTTCCCGGGGGTCTTCCCGAGCTGTCCGGCGGACGCGGTGACGTCGAGCACGTCGTCGACCACCTGGAACGCGAGTCCCAGCCTCTCGGCCGCCGACGTGAGCGCCGCCAGCTCGTCGTCCTGCGCGTGCCCGAGGATGGCGCCGCAGCGGACCGCCGCGCGGATCATCGCGCCGGTCTTGCCGCGATGGACCGCGTGAAGCTCGTCCGCGGTCAGCGCCCGCCCCGTGCCGATCGTGTCGAGCACCTGTCCGCCCACCATCCCGGCGGACCCGGCCGCCCCGGCGATCTCGGCGACCACGGCCAGCCCCGCCGGATCGTCGCTGCCGCGCCACGCGTCGCCGACCAGCCGGAACGCGTCGGTCAGCAGCGCGTCGCCCGCGAGCAGCGCCGCGGCCTCGCCGAACCGCTTGTGGCAGGACGGCCGGCCGCGCCGGAAGTCGTCGTTGTCAAGCGCGGGGAGGTCGTCGTGGATGAGCGAGTACGTGTGGATCAGCTCGAGCGCGCACGCCGCCGGCATCGGGTCGAGCCCGCCCGGCGGGAAGAGGTCGCGCGTCGCGAGGAGCATGACGGGCCTGAGCCGCTTCCCCCCTGCGAGAAGCGACCATTCCATCGCGGCGACGAGCCCGGCCGGGCCGCCGCAGCCGGACGTGACCCGGGCGAGCGCCTCCTCCACGCGGGTGCGGTACGCATCCAGGGCCGGCGGGTATCCCATCGTCGTCCTCCTCGCGCCGGCGAATCCCGGACCATCCAGGACCCCTGGCGCCCGTGCCGATCCTGCGACAGAATCGCGGTCGGAGTCGAGACCCGACGGCAGTTGGGATCCGACGGGCTCGGGTACGGGTTCGGGCTCGGATACGGGTACGGGTACGGGCTCGGGTTCGGATACGGGAAGCAGAGGGGAGCGAGATGGACGACCGTTCGTTCGGGGCCGAGCGCCGGAAGCAGGAGCACCTGGCGCCGTTCCGCAGGGGAGGTGTCGCGGCCCGCGAGGCCACGACCTGGCTCGAGTGCGTCCGGCTCGTGCACTGCGCGGTCCCCGATCTGTCCGTCGCGGACGTGGATCTGTCTGCGTCCTTCGCGGGCCGCACGCTCCGCGCGCCGCTGTTCGTCACCGGCATGACCGGCGGCACGCCCGAGGCGCGCCTGCTGAACGCGGAGGTGGCGCGCGTCGCGGGCCGGCTCGGGATCGGGTTCGGGCTCGGCAGCCAGCGCGCCATGCTCGAGGACCCGGATCTGGCCTCGACGTACGAGGTCAGGGCGGCGGCGCCTGACGTGTTCCTGGCGGGCAACATCGGCGGCGTGCAGCTCGCGTCCCTGCCGCTCAACGCGGTCGCGCGGATGCTCGAGGCGGTCGGGGCCGACGCGCTCTGCGTTCACCTGAACCCGGCCCAGGAGCTGGTCCAGCCCGAGGGCGACCGGGACTTCCGCGGCGTCCTCGACGCGATCCGTCGTGCCGTCCGCGGGCTGGATGTGCCCGTGATCGTGAAGGAGGTGGGCGCCGGGATCTCGCGCGAGACGGCCCTGCGCCTGCGCGACGCCGGGGTGCGCTGCCTGGACGTGGCGGGCGTCGGGGGCACGTCGTGGGTCGGCGTCGAGGCCGTCCGGCGCGGCAGGGAGTCGGACCCCGAGCTGCGGGCCCTCTGGGACTGGGGAGTGCCGACGGCCGCCGCGGTCGCGGAAGTCGCCGACCTCGGGATGGAGGTGATCGCCTCGGGCGGGGTCAGGACGGGCGTCGAAGCGGCGCGCGCGCTGGCGCTCGGCGCCTCGGTCGCCGGCGTCGCCGCTCCCGTCGCCGGCGCCTGGTTCGAGGGCGGCGAGGAGGCGGTCGAGCGGGTCCTGTCGCGGATGATCGAGGGCGTGCGCGCGGCGTTCGTCCTGACCGGGTCGCGGACGATCGCGGACTTGCGCGCGGCCCCGCGGGTCGTCACGGGCCCTCTCCGGGAGTGGATCGAGGCGAGGACGCCGGGTCGGGACCGTCCCGCCGGGGGGGGGGCGGGCTGACATGGTCGGGGTCGAGGCCGGCGGCAAGGTGATCCTGTTCGGCGAGCACGCGGTCGTTCACGGTCGCCCCGCGCTCGCGCTCGGGATCCCGCGGGCGCTCGTCGCCGAGTCGGTCGCCCGGACCGGGGGCCGGATCTCGGTCCGGGTGCCGGAGTGGGGCCTCGACGCTACGGACCGGGGCCCCGGGCCGGTCGGCGAGGCGATCCGCCGGGTCGCCGCGGCCGTGCCGGGTCGGGGGGGCTGCGAGCTGACGGCGCGCGCGCGGATCCCGGCCGCCTCCGGCCTCGGCGGATCCGCGGCCGCGGCCGTGCTCCTCGCCCGGGCTCTTGCGGGGCGGCGAGGCGCCCCGGGCGACGACGAGTCGATCCGCTCCGCGGCGCACGAGGGGGAGAAGGCCGTCCACGGCTCGCCCTCCGGCGTCGACGACGCGGTCGCGACCTTCGGAGGGCTGTGCCTGTTCCGAGGATCGGGGGTCGCGGCCGGCGACCTCGCCGGGGTTCCGTTCGCAAGGCTTGCGCCCGTCCTGGCGCGGGTCGGCGCACCCCCCCCGCGGCTGGTCGTCGGCCACACCGGCGTCGCCCGGTCCACGGCCGACCTGCTCGCGGGCG
>VGRB01000484.1 GCA_016875475.1 Deltaproteobacteria bacterium | reverse complement strand
GGGGTGCTCGACCGGGTCGGCGCCACCTTGAAGAGACCGACGAAGGAGCACTTCGTGTTCGGCGCACCCGAGTTCTCGGCGGATCAGCTCATCGCCCGCGCTTTCGGCGCACCTGGCCTCGTTCGCCGCGAGTTCCTGGCCCGCCTCGGGACCATCTCGACGTACTCGATTGCTCCCGACGTAGCCCGCCCCCCCCAGAGGTTCTCCGGCGAGGAGCGGCTCGCGAAGGACGGCTCGAATCTGTACCACAGTTGGGCGCGGTTCGAGCACAACAAGGAACAAGCGCGGCGGGTTGTATCACTGTTCTCGCAGGTGGTGCCCGGGGTCGGAGGGATTCGATTTCGGTCGATGGGGCAGTACGGAACCATCGAGATCGATTTCGACTGCGGGAAGAACCGGGTCTTGACCATAGACGGTTCGGGGCTGTCGGACGGCGCGCTGCGAGCGCTCGGCATTCTCGTCGCCGTTTTCCATCCCCTTCCCAGCGCACTCACCTGTATTGAGGAGCCCGAGGTGTCGGTCCACCCCTACGCCGCCGGCCGCCTCCTCGACGCGATCCTGTCGGGACAGCAGGGAAGGCAGCTCGTTCTGACAACGCAATCCCCGACACTCCTGGACGAATCCGCGATCAGACCCGAGATGCTCCGCATCGTCGAGTGGCGTGAAGGACGTACGCTGGCGGGCCCGATCGACGCCAGGCAGATGGAACAGATCCGCGAGCGGCTGGTGAAGGAGAGCGAGTTGCTGACCGAGGGGGCAATCGAAATGCAGGCGCCAACCCGATCCCCTTCATCGCTGAAGCCTCGGGGGTGAACGTGCCCTCGATCGGCTGTCTCGTGTCGGGCCATGGCGAAGTCGAGGCGTTTCCGGTCCTTGTGCGAAGGCTGCTTCACGAACGCATCGGTCGGTTCGACGTTTCGGTCGGCCACCCGTGTCGGAAGCCGGAGAAGACCCTTCTGAAGGTCGGCGACGACACGCTGGAGCGGACCGTTGCCAGGCTCGCGGCCGACCACGACGCGGTACTGGTGTTGATCGACGACGAGGACGGCTGTCCGGCGAAGGACGGGCCGGATCTGTTGCTTCGAGCCTCGGCGGCATGCTCCCACAAGCCGGTGGCCGTCGTGCTCGCCTACCGGGAGTACGAGACGTGGTTCCTGCGGGATGCGCCGGCACTGCTGGGCGTGGCCGCGCCCGGGAACCCCGAAGCCATGCGCGATGCGAAGGGATGGTTGAGGCGCAACGGCCTGCCGACGTACAACCCGGTTGCCGATTGCGCCGGACTCACGGGTCGGTTGAACCTGGACGTCGCCGGCCTCTCGGACAGCTTCCGCATCCTCGGGGATCGCATCTTCGCGATCGTCGCGGCGCTGCCGCGCCCCGCGTAGGCCCCAAGTGGGTGCGCATCGCGGTCCACCAAGTGGTATCCTCCGGGGCCATGCGGGGGTCAATCGCAGCCGTCGCTCGTGCCGCAACCGCCGTGGCGGTCGGCGTCGCCGCGCTCGCCGCGCAGGGCTGCATCGACCAGCGTTGCCGGAGCCACTCCGACTGCGCGCGTGGCGAGATCTGCGTCGAGCAGACCGGGCTCTGCGAGGTCCCGGAGTGCGTCGAGGACCGGCAGTGCCCGGACGGCCTGCGCTGCTTCGGCTGGGAGTGCGTCGCGCCGACCGGGCCGTGCAACTGCATCCGCGCGAAGGAGTTCTGCGGCGCCGATCTCGCCCCGGCCTCGCCGGCCGCGGGCAGGCAGGTCTGCGTCCCGTCCGCGTTCCCTGACGGCGCGGTCCTGTTCTGCGGATCGGTCGGCTGCCCGACGTGCCGCTCGATCTTCGTCTCGCTGGTCGCGCTGCGCGATTCGCTCGCTGCGGCCGGACGGCCCGCGCGCCTCGTGTTCGTCCAGATCGCGGACTACAAGGCCACGCCGGGCGACGTCGCGGACGCCTTCCCGGGCGCGACCACGCCGATCGTGCAGGACTCGCTCGAGGCGGGGATCTGGGCCGGGTACGCGGCCGGCTGGTACGACGCGGTCGTGGTGGACCGGAACGGCTGCGTCGCCCACAAGGCGAACCTGTACGGACAGTCCGCCGAGGTGATCCGCGCCCCGTGGACCTCCGCGATGACCGCCGCGTGCAGCGCCCCGCCGGACGGCGTGCCCGACACCGCACCCGACGCGGCGCCCGACGTCCTGGAGCCGGTCCCGGACGTGATCGAGCCGTCGCCGGACGCCGCGGACTCCGCGCCGGACGCGGTCGAGCCATCGCCCGAAGTCGCCACGGACACCCCGGCCGACGCACCGGCCGACGCACCGGCCGACGCACCGGCCGACTCGGCCCTTCCAGTGCCCGTCTGCCAGGTGGCGAACGTCCCGCCCTCGGGCGTGCGCGGCCCGGTGCCCCAGTTCTCCTGCGAGGACGTGAACCCCTCGTCCCCCCGTCTGCCAGGTGGCGAACGTCCCGCCCTCGGGCGTGCGCGGCCCGGTGCCCCAGTTCTCCTGCGAGGACGTGAACCCCTCGTCCCCGACGTACGGCACGCCGGTCACGAACTTCCTGCTGGCCGAGCTGGTCTGGATCGCCTACTTCGGGACGTGTACCTGAGGGGGCTGCCAGCAGCAGGTCGCTGCTCTGCAGTCCGTCATCGAGAATCACGCGTCGTGGGCCGGCAAGGTCCGCGGCCTGATGGTGAACGGCGCCGCCGCGGAGGTCGGGATCCCGGGGTGCTCGAACGTGACCGCGCTCCCGCTGCTCCAGGACGCGCCCGGGGACCCGCTCGAGACCGCGTTCGGGGCCGCGTACGACGACCTCGTCGTGGTGGACGGCGCGGGCGTGATCCGCCACCGCCTCCAGGGCGTCACGCTGTCCGCGGACCCTGCCCCTGTCGTAGCGGCGGTCGAGAGCCTGCTGTAGGCCGCGACAACGGATGTGGACCTCCCCCCCCTCCTTGGGCACGGGACGCCCCCGGGACCCCGGCGCTCGCCTCCCGCGACGGGTTGCGGTATCGTCGGGCCGCGTCGGGCCGCGGGAGGACGCCATGGGGAAGGTCGTGCGGTTCAGCGCCTCGATCGAGGCCGACCTGTTCGAGCGGTTCGAGGAGGCCTCGCGGCGCCGCGGATACTCCAACCGTTCCGAGGCCCTGCGGGACGTCATCCGCGACTCCCTGGTCCGCGAGGAGTGGGAGGGCGACCACGAGATCGTCGGCACCGTGACCCTGGTGTACGACCATCACGCGCGCGAGTTGTCCGACCGGCTCACGCACCTCCAGCACGACCACCACGACGTGATCCTGTCCGCCCTGCACGTGCACCTGGACCACGACAACTGCCTGGAGGTGATCGCGGTCAAGGGCCGAGCGTCGGAGGTGCAGGCCATCGGGGACGCGCTGGTCGGGACGCGCGGCGTGAAGCACGGCAGGCTGACCGCCACGACCACGGGGAAGCGGCTGAGGTAGGAGGCTGTCGGGAAATGGAGTTCGTCGCGAGGAATCGCATGCGCCCGGCGGGCAAGGAGCGGGGTCCCCGAAACGGCGGAGGCGTAGTCCTGGCCTACGTTGACGCCGTTTCGGGGCGCAGCGA
>VGRB01000483.1 GCA_016875475.1 Deltaproteobacteria bacterium | reverse complement strand
GGGCCGTGGTCGAGGACTTCCGGATGTGGCTGGACGCGCGTGTGATGCTGGCCGGCCGCGAGGCGGACCGGTTCATGACGTGGGCCGAGATCGAGATGCTTACAGGGGGAGAGCCATGAATCCGCTGCTGATCCACGGGGCCGTGATGACGGTCGTCGTCGTGGCAGCGGCCTGCTCGAACGGGCGGGAGGGCGCGACGCTGCACCACTGCCCGATGCACCCGACCTACACGTCGGACCGGCCGGGGGATTGCCCGATCTGCGGGATGGACCTGGTGCCGGTGGGGGGCAAGGGGGGGGAGAAAGGGAAGGGGAGGGAGAAGGCGGGTACGGGCTCGGGCTCGGGTTCGGGGACGGGGGAGGCGGCAGGCTGGACCTGCCCGATGGAGGAATGCGACGTCCACGTGGCCGAGCCGGGCAAGTGCCCGAAGTGCGGCATGAAGCTCGTTCCCGAGGCGCCCAAGGCCGCCGTGCCCGTGCCTGGACAGGCAACCGTCGAGACGACCCCGGAGGCGCGGCGGCTCGCGGGGGTGCGGACCGCCGTGGCGACCCGGCAGCGCATCGAGCGGACGGTCCGCACCGTGGGCACGGTCGTGGCCGACGAGAGCCGGATCCGGCACGTGCACACGAAGATCGAGGGATGGGTCGACAAGCTGCACGTGGACTTCACCGGCCAGGCGGTCCGGAAGGGCATGCCGATCATGACGATCTACTCGCAGGAGCTGCTGGCCAGCCAGGAGGAGTACCTGCGGGCGCGCGAGGCCGCGAAGCGGTTCGAGGGGTCGTCGCTCCCGGAGGTCCGCAAGGGCGGCGAGGACCTCGTCCGGGCCGCCCGCCGCCGGCTCGAGCTGTTCGACGTGCCGAAGGGGTTCGTCGAGCGGCTCGACCGCACCGGCCGGCCGCAGCGGGGCGTCCCGGTCCTCGCGCCCGCGTCCGGCGTGGTGACCGCGAAGCAGGTGTTCGAGGGCCAGCAGGTCGATCCGGGGATGGAGCTGTTCACGGTCACCGACCTGTCGCGCGTGTGGATCGAGGCCGACCTTTACGAGAACGAGGCGGGCAGGGTGCGCGTCGGCGACGAGGCCGTGCTGACGCTCGCGTACGACCCGGGCGTCCGGCTGGCCGGCCGCGTGCGGTACGTCTATCCTTACCTGAACCCCGAGACCCGCACGCTCAAGGTCCGCTTCGACTTCGCGAACCCCGACGGCGCGCTGAAGCCGGCCATGTACGCGAACGTGCAACTTACGCTCGAGGCGGCCGAGGGCGTGGTCGTGCCCGACTCGGCGGTGATGGACACGGGGGTCCGGCAGGTCGCGTTCGTCGCGGGCGCCGACGGCGCGTTCGAGCCGCGCGAGGTCAAGGTCGGCATCCGGGCGGGCGGCCGGGTCCAGGTCGTCGAGGGCCTGAAGGACGGCGAGCGGGTGGCGACGGCGGCCAACTTCCTGCTCGACTCGGAGTCGCGGCTGCGGTCGGCGATCGGGACACATCCATGATTGCCCGCCTCATCGAGTTCTCGGCCCGGAACCGGTGGCTCGTCCTGCTGGGCGTGACCGCCGCGTGCGCATACGCGGTGCTGACGCTCAGGGACATCCGCCTGGACGCGCTGCCGGACCTGTCGGACACGCAGGTCATCGTCCATTCGAGGTGGGACCGCTCGCCGGACATCGTCGAGGACCAGGTGACGTACCCGATCGTGTCGGCGTTGCTGGGCGCGCCGAAGGTCAAGGCGATCCGCGGGTTTTCCGACTTCGGGTTCAGCTACGTCTACGTCGTCTTCGAGGACGGCACCGACCTGTACTGGGCCCGGTCGCGCGTGCTGGAGTACCTGTCGAAGATCCAGGCGCGCCTGCCCGGCGGCGTGCGGACCGAGCTGGGACCTGACGCGACCGGGGTGGGGTGGGTCTTCCAGTACGCGCTCGTGGACCGCTCGGGCACGCACTCGCTCGACGAGCTTCGCAGCTTCCAGGACTGGACCCTGCGGTACGCGCTCCAGGCCGTGCAGGGCGTGGCCGAGGTCGCGTCCATCGGCGGCTTCCAGCGGCAGTACCAGGTCGTCGTGGACCCGAACCGGCTGGCCGCGCTCGGCATCCCGCTGGACCGCGTGGTCGCCGCGATCCGCGAGTCGAACGACGAGGTCGGCGGCCGGCTGCTCGAGTGGTCGGGGACCGAGTACATGGTGCGTGCGCGCGGGTACGGGCGCTCCACGACCGACTTCGAGCAGGTCGTGCTGAAGGTCGGCGCGGGCGGCGTCCCGATCCTGCTGCGCGACGTCGCGCGTGTCGAGCTGGGGCCCGAGATCCGGCGCGGCGTCGCGGACCTGGACGGGCTCGGCGACGCGGTCGGCGGGATCGTGGTCATGCGCCACGGCGAGAACGCGCTGAACGTGATCGACCGCGTCAAGGCGAAGCTCGCGGACCTCGAGCCGTCGCTCCCGAAGGGTGTCGAGGTCGTGACCACGTACGACCGCTCGGGCCTGATCGAGCGCGCGATCGACACGCTCCGGCACGAGCTGGTGCTCGAGATGATCATCGTCTCGCTGGTGATCCTGATCTTCCTGTGGCACATCCCGTCCAGCATCGTCCCGATCATCACCATCCCCGTGTCGGTGCTGCTCGCGTTCATCCCGCTCCACCTGATGGGGCTGACCGTCAACATCATGTCCCTGTCGGGCATCGCGATCAGCATCGGCGTGCTGGTGGACGGCGCGATCGTGGAGGTCGAGAACGCATACAACCGCATCCACTTGTGGCAGGTCGGGGGGCGCAAGGAGAGCTTCTTCCACGTGCGTCTGGAGGCGCTGAAGGAGGTCGGCCCGTCCGTCTTCTTCAGCCTGCTCGTGGTCGCCGTGAGCTTCCTGCCGGTCTTCACGCTCGTGGACCAGGAGGGCCGCCTGTTCAAGCCGCTCGCCTGGTCCAAGACGCTGGCCATGGCGCTCGCGGCGCTGCTCGCGGTCACGCTGGACCCGGCGCTTCGCATGCTGTTCGCGCGCATCGACCCGTTCACCTTCCGGCCGCGCTGGGTCGCGTGGCTGGCGACGAAGGCCGCGGTCGGGAGCTACCACTCGGAGGAGCGCCACCCGATCAGCCGCGCGATCTTCAGGGTCTACGAACCCGCGTGCCGGCTCGTGCTGCGGCGCCCGGTGGCCACGATCGCGACGGCCGCGGCCCTGGTCGCGGCGAGCGTCCCGGCGTACCTGGCGCTCGGATCCGAGTTCATGCCGCCCCTCAACGAGGGTACGATCCTCTACATGCCGACCACGCTCCCGGGCATCTCCGTCACCGAGGCCGAGCGCCTCCTCCAGGCGCAGGACCGCGCGATCCGGGCGTTCCCCGAGGTCGAGCGGGTCCACGGCAAGGCGGGGCGGGCGGACACGTCCACGGACCCGGCGCCGTTCTCGATGATGGAGACGGTGGTCGTCCTGAAGCCCCCCTCCGAGTGGCGCGGGAAGGACACCTGGTACTCGTCGTGGCTGCCGGAGTGGCTGAAGCCCGTCGTGCGGCCGATCTGGCCCGACCGCATCGGGTGGGACGAGCTGACGGCGCAGCTCGACGAGGCGGTGCGAATCCCGGGCGTCACGAAAAA
>VGRB01000482.1 GCA_016875475.1 Deltaproteobacteria bacterium | reverse complement strand
GCCGAGATCAGCGTGAACGGGAAGCCGGCGGGATCGAGCCCGATCACGATCGAAGGACTGAAGCGCGGGGCGCACACGGTCGCGGCGCGTCTCGCCGGCCACGACCCGGCATTGGCGACGCTCTCGGTCGTGCCCGGCACGGTCGAGTCCGGCCGGCTGGCCCTCGGCCCGTCCATGGTCGAGTTGACGGTCGCGTGCGCCTGCAAGGGCTCGCGCGTGGACCTCGACGGCCGCACCCTCGGGATCGGGCCGCTGGAGAAGGCCGAGCGGGTGAAGCCTGGCCGTCATACCGTGGCCGTGGTCCCGGAGTTCGGGGACGGCGTGGTCAGGGGCGTGGACGTGCCGATCGGACGGCCTTCGCGAGTCGAGGTACGCCTGGACCCGTGGGACCCGCTGCTCTCGGCCGCCGAGGCCGCCGCGGACAAGGGTGAACTCGCGGCGGCGCAGCGACTGGCCGCGAGGGCGATGGAGCACAAGCCGGACACCCGCGGCATCGCCCGGCTGGAGGCGCTCCGCGACCGCATCCCGGGACGGCTGGCGGTCGCCACCGTGCCCGAGGGCGGCGAGGTGGAGATCGACGGCAAGCCGGCGGGCCGCTCGCCGATCGGGCCGGTGACGCTCACGCGCGGGGAGCACGAGGTTCGCGCGCGCATGGACGGCCACAAGCCGTTTCGCACCCTGGTCATGGTCGAGGCCGGGAAGGAGGCTCGCGTGACCGCGGCGCTCTCGCCGCTCCCGCAGCCCCCGCCGTCGCCGCGACCGGCTGCCGGGGAGGTCGCCCGGGTGGCCCGGCGACCGGCCGAGCCTCCTCCCGTCGCGCCGCCGCCCGCCGCGCCGCCGCCCGCGCGCGTCGCGTCACTGCCCGCCCGCGTTGCGCCGCTGCCCGGGCCCGTTGCGCCGCCGCCCGGACCCGTCGCGCCGGCGCCGATCGCCACGTCCGCACCCCGTCCGTTCTTCTGGCATTGGGTGGCCCTGTCGGCGGGCGTGGCGACGATAGTGGCCGGCGGCGTCCTGACCGCACTTGCCGCGAAGGACGAGGCGTCCGTCTCGGAGGCGGGCAGGTGGGAGAACGGGACGGTGCGCTACGACTCGTTGACGCGGGCGGAGGCGATCGCCGCGCAGGACCGGGCCAACGCGAAGGCGACCGCGAGTTACGCCCTGTACGGGATCGGCGCGGGCGCGGTCGTCACGGGCGTCGTGCTGTGGGTCACCCTCGGCCGAGGGAAGGCTGCCGCGTCGGGGGATGCGCCGGCCATCTCGGTCCTGCCGTCGCCGAACGGCGCCACGATCGGCGCAACGGGGCGATTCTGATGCGTGGACGGCGATTTGCACCTGCACTCGTCGCGTCAGCCTCGGCTGCGGCCGCGGCCGCGCTCTTCGCGTCGTGCGGCAAGGACCTGGTCTCGGGCCTGAGGTTCGAGTGCTCTCCGGACGACCCGTCTTCCTGCGGGCCCGGCCACGTCTGCGCGGGGGCCCCTGCGGGCCACCCGTACCGCTGGTGGTGCGTACCGCGGGGTGAGGTCGAGCCCACCGGGGAGCCCGCGCCCGAGCCTCTCCCGGAACCTGCTCCCGATCCGCTGCCGGAGCCCACGGACCCCGGACCGGTCGATCTCGCCGCGGACCACGAGCCCGACCCGATGCCCGACCCGGCAGCCGACCCGGCGCCCGACCCCGGCATCGATCCGGCCCTGGACCCGACGGAGGACGAAGATCCCGGGCAAGGTTCCGAGGCGGACTTCGCGCCGGACCTGCCCCCCGACCATTCGCCCGACCCTTCCGACGACGAGACGGCCGACATCGCGCCGGACCCGGAGCCCGAGCCCGGGCCCGACGAGCCGGGTCCCGACCCGTCGCCCGAAAACCCGGCGTTCCCCGACGCTGCCGGCGAGACCGACGTCCCGTGCACGCTCGAGGAGGAGTGCAACGGGGCCGACGACGACTGCGACGGCGAGACGGACGAGGGGCTGACGCTCACGGGCGCCCCCGTGTGCGCCACGACCGGGGTGTGTCTCGCGGGCGCCTCGGCGGCGGTCGCCCGTTGCGAGAACGGGGCTTGGGTGTGCGACTGGTCCGCGGTCCCGGACCACGAGCCGGATGCCGAGAAGGCGTGCGACGGCAAGGACAACGACTGCGACGGCGAGACGGACGAGGACTTCCTGTTCCTCGACTGGGACCTCCGGCTGCGCCGCAAGGGGGACGGCTGCGGCACCGGCGCGTGCGCGTTCGGGACCGTGAGGTGCGCGGCGTCCGGGACCGCGGTCGAGTGCCCGACGTCGGTGCTGTCGAAGGTCGAGGTCTGCGACTACGCGGACAACGACTGCGACGGCGTGACGGACGACGGGCAGGCGTACCTCGGCGCGGAAGTCGGCCTGCCGTGCCAGGGCGTCGGCGAGTGCGGAAAGCACCCGGGCGTCGTGGAGTGCCACGCGGTCTCGAAGAAGGCGACCTGCTCGACGAACCCGGAGGGCACCGCCGCGAAGGACGTGGCCGAGTCGTGCAACGGCAGGGACGATGACTGCAACGGGCTGACGGACGACGGGCTCGGGATCGAGAGCCCCGACTGCACGTGCAAGGTCGTGGGCCAGTGCAGCAGGACGACCGTGGTCGCCAAGTGCAAGCTCGGCCAGTGGATTTGCGACTACTCGCTGGTCCCCGGGTACGAGGCACCCGCCGAGCTGTCGTGCGACGACAAGGACAACGACTGCGACGGCGAGGCGGACGACGACTTCACGCTGGTGCCGGCAGACGGCGTGCCAAGGAAGAAGGGCGACGCCTGCGGCACCGGCGCCTGCCAGGGGGGGGAGGTCGTCTGCTCGCTCGACGGCAAGGGGTTGATCTGCTCCAACATCAACCCCCTGCCGGAGGCCTGCAACGGCAAGGACGACGACTGCGACGGCCAGACCGACGAGAACGCGGATGTCGCGTGCAACGACCTCGTTCCGTGCACCGTCGACACGTGCGAGGCGGGGGGGACGTGCGCCCACGTGCTCTACCCGGACTGGTGCCGGATCGGGACCTCGTGCTGGCCCGCGGGCACCCTCGACCCGACGAACTCGTGCAGGTCCTGCGACCCGTCGCAATCCGTGGATTCCTGGACGGTTGCCACCGAGGGCTCCGCCTGCGACCTCGACAACAGCGGGTGCACCCAGGGCGACCGGTGCGTCGCCGGCACGTGCACCGTCGGGACGACGCAGACCTGCACCGAGAAGACCGACGCCTGCAACCAGGGGCGTTGCGTCTCGGACAACGCGAACGCGTTCCATTGCGTCGCGGACCCGGTCTCGAACGAGACGCCGTGCGACGACGCGAACCCCTGCACGTGGAAGGACGTCTGCACGGCGGGGAAGTGCGCTGGCGCCGCGTACCTCTGCGAGGACCTCATGACCTGCACCGACAACGTCTGCGACGGCAAGGGCGGCTGCTCGTTCCCGCTGAAGGTCAACTACTGCCTGATCTCGGGCAACTGCATCTCGGCCGGCGCGCAGGACCCCGCGGCCCAGTGCAAGGCCTGCCGCCCCACGATCGAGAAGTTCCTCTATGCCGCGAAGGACGAAGGGACGCCGTGTTCCGACAACAACGCCTGCACGGACAACGATCACTGCTCGTC
>VGRB01000481.1 GCA_016875475.1 Deltaproteobacteria bacterium | reverse complement strand
AGCGGCATCCGCCCGACCGCGTGCGTCGCGCAGGACAGGCACGGATCGTACGCCCGGATCGCGACCTCGACGTGGTTCAGCAGGCCTTCCGTCACCTCGGCCTTGCCCGAGATATGGTCCTTCGCGACCCGCTGCACCGCCCGGTTCATGGGCTCGTTGTTCGACGTCGTGGACACGATCAGGTTCGCGCGCGTCACCTGGTCGTTCTCGTCCACGTCGTAGTCGTGGAACAGGGTGCCGCGCGGGGCCTCGACGATGCCCACGCCGCGCCGCTGCCGCTTGCCCGTCGCCACGAGGTCGTTCCCCTGCAGGTCCGGATCGTTCAGCAGGTCGCGGATCTTCTCGGCCGAGTGCAGCAGCTCGATCAGGCGGGCCCAGTGGTAGGCCATCGTGATGTTGTTCGGCTTGCCGTTCGTCCCCGCCATGAAAGCCACGCGCTCGGCCTCGGCCTCGGGCGTGTCGATGAACCGCGCGGTGTTCAGGCGCGCGAGCGGCCCGACGCGGTACCAGCCCTTCTCGGGCCCGATCGCCTTGATGAACGGGAACTTCATGTAGGACCAGGGCCGCACCTCCTCCGCGATCGTCTCCGCGTACCGGATCGGCGGGACCTGGTCGAAGAGGGTCTCGCCGGTCGCGGAGATCGCGCGCAGGTTGCCGTCGTAGAGGTCCATGGCGCCGTCCGCGCGGACGATGGACAGGTGCGACGAGTCGAACGACCCGAACGGCGCCAGCGTCTCGAGGTGCTTGCCGGTGTAGTCCTTGCAGAGCGCGAGCGCGCCGCGCGACCACGTCAGCATCTGCTCGATGTCCTTCAGGAATCCGTCCCGCTCCTCGATCGAGAGGTTCTTGTTGATCCCGCCCGGGATCGCGCCCGTGCCGTGGATCTTCTTGCCGGCCGTGGCCTTGATGATCTCCTGGCCGTACTTGCGCATCATCACGCCCTGCACGGCCAGCTCCGGGAACCGCGCCGCCACGCCGATCACGTTGCGGATCGCCGGGTCCGCGTCGAACCCGAACAGCAGGTCCGGGCTGACGAGGTGGAAGAAGTGCAGCGCGTGCGACTGGAAGGTCTGCCCGTAGTGCATCAGCCGCCGCATCTTCTCGCCGGTCGGCGTCAGCTTGTCCGCGCCCACGACCATGTCCATCGCCTTGGCGGCCGCGAGGTGGTGGCTGACCGGGCAGATCCCGCACAGCCGCTGCACGAGCGACGGGATCTCCCAGTACGGGCGGCCCTGCACGAACCGCTCGAACCCGCGGAACTCCACGACGTGCAGGCGCGCCTGCGTGACCTCGTTCTTCTCGTCGAGCAGGATGGTGACCTTGCCGTGCCCCTCGATCCGCGTCACCGGCTCGATCGTGATCTTCCTGGCTTCCGCCATCGGCTCCTCCTATCCCGTACCCGAGCCCGAGCCCGAGCCCGCTCTCCCGTGCCCGTGCCCGCCCGCTCCCCGGGGCTAGTCGTACTTCAGCACCCCGTACGGCACCTGCACCGGCTTCCCTTCCAGCAGCGCGACGAGCGCCGCCCAGATCGCGTCCGCCGGCGGCGGGCACCCGGGCAGCGACAGGTCGATCTTCACGACCTCGTGGCACGGGTAGACGCGGTCCAGGATCAGCGGCAGCTCCGGGTCGTTCGGGAGCCCGCCGCCCGGGTTGTGGACCGTGACGCCCTTCCTGTAGGCCTCGTCCATGCACTCCTGAAGGGGGATCCCGTTCCGCATCGCGGGCAGGCCGCCCATGATGGCGCACTCGCCGAGCGCGATCAGGAAGTCGCAGTTCTCGCGGAACTGCTTCAGGACGTGGACGTTCTCCTCGTTGCAGCAGCCGCCCTCGATGATCCCGACGTGGCAGCGCTTCGTGAAGTGCTTGATGTCGTCCACCGGCGACTTGTCGAACTCGACCAGCTCGACGAGCTTCAGGATGCGGTCGTCGATGTCCAGGATCGACATGTGGCACCCGAAGCACCCGGCGAGCGAAGTCGTGGCGAGCCGGACCTTTTCCATCTGTCAGCCCTCCTGTGCCCGGGCCTCGACCTCGGACCCGATGGGCTTGTGGTCGTACTTGCGCCGCCCCACCGGGACCGCGTACCCGACCCGCTTCCTCACGATGCACCCGACCGGGCAGACCTCGGCGGCCTTGTCCGCGGCCGCGAGCTTCGTCGCGCCGAGCCGCCCCGCCGCGTCCACCCCGATCCGCCGCTCGTGGCCGCGCCCGACGAAGTCGAACACGTGCTTCCCGTCCACGTCCCGCGACGCCCGCACGCACCGGCCGCACTTGACGCACCGGTTGCCGTCGAGCATCACGTCCGGGTGGGTCATGTCGATCCGTCGGTTCGTGAACTGATACTGGTACTTCGGCGCGAGCATCCCGAAACGGTACGCCAGCGCCTGCAGCTCGCAGTTCCCGCTCTTCTCGCACACGGGGCAGTAGTGGTTCCCCTCGACGAAGAGCATCTCGACGACGTTCTTCCGGAACCGGGTCACCGCCTCGCCCGCGTTGTCCACGATCATCCCCGCGGTCGCCGGCTGGATGCACGCGGCCTGCGGACGGCCGTTGACGAGCACGGTGCAGATGCGGCAGCTCCCGTGGGGCGCGAGGTCCGGGTGGGCGCACAGCCGCGGGATCCAGATCCCGGCGCGGTCGCAGGCGGCCATGATGGTCTCGCCCGGCCGCCCCGCGATCTCCTTCCCGTCCACGGTGAAGGTGAAGGTATCGCTCATCCGTGGCCTCCTTCCAGGTGAACCGACTTCCGGCCGACCAGCCGCTCCGCCTCGGCGACAGCGGCCGCCGGGTCGAACGTGGGCTGCATCCCGTCGGGCCGCGCGCGAACACGGGCGTCGTACAGCGGCCGGAAGTTGAGAAGCGTCGTGAGCACCGGGTTCGGGGACGTCTGCCCGAGCCCGCAGCGGCTCATGGTCTTGACCGTCTCGCAGAGCTCCTTCAGCTGGTCGAGGTCCTCGGGCGTCGCCTTGCCCGCGAGGACCTTGTCGAGCCCCTGCTTCAGGAGCACGTTCCCCGCGCGGCACGGCGTGCAGTACCCGCAGCTCTCCTCGACGAAGAACTCCATGTACTCGCGCGCGATCCACAGGAGGTCGCGCTCCGGCCCGAAGACCGCGACGGCACCGCCCGTGGCCAGGTCGTCGTAGCAGATCTTCCGCTCGAACTCGGCCGGCCCGATCATGCGGCCGGACGCGCCGCCGACCTGCACCGCGATCGCCCCTTCGCCGCCGACGAGCGCGAGCAGATCCTTGATGCTGGTCCCGAACGGCAGCTCGTAGACGCCGGGCCGGCGGCAGTCGCCGGACACCGACAGCACCTTGGTCCCGGACGACCCGCGGGTCCCCATCTGCGAGAACCACGCCGCGCCCTGGTCCATGATCCGCGCGGCGCAGCAGAAGGTCTCGACGTTGTTGACGGACGTCGGGAGGCCCAGGTAGCCCTTCTGCGCGGGGAACGGCGGGCGGTTCTTCGGGTCGCCCCGCCGGCCCTCGCACGAGGACAGGAGCGCGGTCTCCTCGCCGCAGACGTACGCGCCCGCGCCGAGCTGGATCCGCACGTCGAAGTCGAAGCCCTCGCGGCCGCAGACCGACTTCCCGAGCAGGCCCGCGTCCCA
>VGRB01000480.1 GCA_016875475.1 Deltaproteobacteria bacterium | reverse complement strand
CGGACCTGGACCTGCTCGCGGGCGTCAACGTCCAGGCCGTGGACGGGCGCGTCGAGGACCGGATCCGGGGCACGTCGCGGGACGTGGACGCGATGATCGACTTCGCCCCGTACCAGCAGGTCACCTGGCGGCCCGTCGAGGACCTGTCGATCGTGGCGGGCGCGCGCGAGACGCACAGCGGGAGGTACGGGTTCGTCTTCCTGGGGAAGGCGGGCATCCGGTGGCGCTTCTGGGACGGGATGTACGCCCGCACGCGCCTGGCGCGCAACTTCCGGCAGCCCACGATCCGCGAACTGTACCTTCCGTACCCGGTCGCGAACCCGGACCTGAAGCCCGAGACCTCGTTGAACTGGGACGTGTCGCTCGGGTACGGAGACGACCGGCACGTGGAGGTGTCGGTCACGGGGTTCCGGACGCAGGCGAGCGACCTGATCAAGTACTTCGGGGCGTGGCCCGCGGCCGAGGTCGTGAACATCGACTCCATCGTGGTCTGGGGCGTGGAGGGCCGGCTGGCCGTGCGCGACCTGGGGCCGTTCGGTGCGGCCGTGACGGGCATGTGGCAGCACGCCGGCCGCTACACGCGCCAGAACCCGGACGCGAAGATCGACTTCTCCCTGTCGCTGTCCCACGATTGGGGAAGCCATTTCGTCGCGGGCGAGGTGAGCGGGGAGTGGGTCCACGGGCTCTACGCGAGCAACTACGGCCGGGACCCCATCCCGGACGCGTTCTTCGTGGACCTGGCCGTCAGATACAGGTACAAGGACCCCGGCGGGGGCTGGTCCGTGGAGCCGTACCTCTACCTGCGCAACTTCCTGAACCTCGGGTACGAGTTCATCCGGGGCTACGCGATGCCGGGATTCAACGCGCTCGCCGGGCTGAAGGTCGGGGTCGGGGGATGAGCCGGATCTCGCCCAGGGAACTCGCCTACTGCGGCCTGTTCGGAGCCGCCGCGATGCTCCTTCCGACGCTGTTCCACCTGGTCCACCTCGGCCGCGTGTTCATGCCGATGTACCTGCCGCTGTGCGCGCTGCCGTTCCTGGTGCGCCCGCTGCCCGCCGCCCTGACCGCGGCCATCGCGCCGATCCTGTCGGGCGCCTTGACGGGCATGCCGCCAATCCATCCCCCGGTCGCGGTCTTCATGGCGATCGAACTGGCGGCGATGGCGGCGCTGATCTCGGCCGTCGCCGGGCGGTGGCCGGGGGCGAACGAGTGGCTGGTGCTGGCCCCGGTCCTGCTCCTGGGCCGCGCCCTGTACGTCGGGATGGTCTACGGCTTCTCGCGGGCGATCGACCTGCCGGCGGGGTTCATGGCCGGCCTGTCGCTGCTGAGCGGCTGGCCCGGCATCGTCCTGATGATCGCCGTCGTGCCGCCGCTCGTGCGGGTCTCACGCAGGAACGCGCGGCCGGCCGCGCAGGGGGGGAAGGGGTGAGCGCGAATCCGAGGATCGCCTTCTTCGACGGGATCGCCGACCGGTGGGACGGCTGGGTGGACCTCGGCGCGCTGGGACCCAGGCTCGCGGCGGGGCTCGTCGCGCTCGGCGTGGGCCGGGACGAGGCCGTGCTGGACGTGGGGTGCGGGACCGGCAACCTCTCGGCCGCCCTCCTCGGCCACCTGTCGCCCCGCGGCCGGGTCGTGGCCGTGGACATCTCGGCACGCATGATCGAGGTCGCGCGCGGCAAGGTCCGGGACGCCCGCGTCGCGTGGCACGCGGCGGACGCGAGGGCACTGCCGCTCGGCGACGCCTCGTGCGATCGGGCGATCTGCTATTCCGTCTGGCCGCACTTCGATGACCCGGCCGCGGTCGCGCGCGAACTGGCGCGCGTGCTGGTCCCGGGCGGGCGCCTGCACGTGTGGCACACGGACCCGCGGGAGCGGATCAACGGGATCCACGCCGGGGCCGGGGAGGCGGTGCGCGGCGACGTGCTGCCGCCGGCCGATGCGACGGCCGCCCTGCTCGCCCGGGCGGGGTACGTCGTGTCGGCCGCTGCCGAGGACGGCGAGGGCTACCTGGTCACCGCGCGCAAGCCGGGGGGGCAGGGGGCGTGAGGACCGCGTGGCACGACGCCTGGGGATCGGCGACTGGGCCGGCGTCGCGAGCCCTGCCGGGGAGCCGCCTGGTCGCCGGGACGCTGGTCTTCGCCGCGTGCATGGTCGCGCCGGTCGCGACCGCGGCGGGGGCGGCGTGCGCGGTCGGCGCGACCGCGGCCTGGCTGGCGGCCTGCCGCCCGCCGGGGCGTTTCGTGGTCGCGACGCTCGTCCTCGGGCTCGCGCTGTTCCTCCCCTACTTTCTTCTGGCGCCGCTGATCCCGGACGCGGCGGGGGGGGGCGCCGGGGGATGGAGCGAAGCGGTGCTCGTGCCGTGGTCCATCCTGGTCCGCGGCCTCTGCGCGATGCTCGCGTGCGCGGCCACGGTCTCGTGCCTGGGAGCCGGGGACCTGCACGAGGCGATGGCCTCGCTGCCGATCCCGTCGATTGTCACCCGCATCCTGATCCAGATGGTGCACCAGACCTCGACGCTGGCGCACGAGTCGCGCCGCATGGCCTCGGCCATGGCGGTCCGGGGCGCCACGGGCGGCGGCGCCGCGGCCCGGCGCGTGGTCGGGTCCCTCCCGCGCGTCTGGCTTCCCCGGGTGGTGGACCGCGCGGAGCGGGTCGCGGCCGCGATGGATCTGAGGGGATACTGCGACGGCGAGGTCGAGCCCGTCCGGGCCCGGCGCGCGACGGCCGTGGACGGGGTCGTCGTGGCGCTCGCCGCGGTTCTGCTGGCGGCGGCGATCGCCGCGAGGTCGGGGGTGTCGTGAGCGCGACGGCCCTGGAGTTCCGCGAAGTCACGGTGAGGTACGAGCCGGCAGGCCCGGCGGTCCTCGACCGCGTCGCCCTCGTCGTGCGGCCGGGGGAGCGGGTGGCCCTGGTCGGCCTGAACGGTTCGGGCAAGACCACGCTCCTGGCGGCCGCGGTCGGCCTGGTCCCGCACGAGGGGGAGATCCGGGTGGCGGGCGAGCGGCTGGGGCCCGGGACGCTCGCGCGGGTCCGCGAACGCGTCGGGTTCCTGTTCAACGTGCCCGAGGATCAACTCCTGTTCCCCCGCGTGATCGACGACGCCGCGTTCGTGCCCCTGCGGCGCGGCATGGCTCGCGAGGCGGCCCTGGCCCGGGCGCGGCAGGCGCTCGCGGACATGGGCGTGGAGGCGCTGGCCGAGGCGCCGGTGCACCACCTGTCGCACGGCCAGAAGCAGCGCGTGGCGCTCGCGGGCGCGCTCGCGACCGGACCCTCGCTGCTGCTGCTGGACGAGCCGTCGGCAGGCCTGGACCCGCCGGCCGGACGAGCGCTGGCCCCCCACCTGGCCGGAATGGACGCGGCCATGGTCATCGCGACGCACGACCTGGTGTTCGCGCGGCTGGCCTGCGCGCGGTACGTCCTGATCGAGGGCGGCCGGGTGGCCCTGGACGACGCGGACCCGTCCGCCATCCTGGCGCGCTGGGATGCCGCAGGCCCCGGATCGGGGCGTTGAACGGGCGGCGAGGGGAGGGCGGGCCTACGAGCCTGTCGGGCAATTCCGTCCTGCTGCGAAATCGCCTGCATCCCGACGTGCTGCGTCGCTGCGCCCCGAAACGGCGTCAACGTAGGCCAGGACTACGC
>VGRB01000479.1 GCA_016875475.1 Deltaproteobacteria bacterium | reverse complement strand
CACTACCGCCCACCCGCTTCCGCCAGCCCCTTCGCCGCCTCGGCGTTCGACGGGTCGATCCTGAGCACCTTGCGGAACTCGAGCGCGGCCATCTCGGGCCGGTCCAGCTCGATCAGGACCTTCGCCTTGGCGAGGTGGACGTGGAGGTCGCCCGGGGCGAGCCGCTCGGCCCGCTCCAGCTCCGCGAGCGCCTGGGTCGGCTTCCCCTGGAGCCGCGCCCGGCCCGCGCGGATCAGGTGGTGCTCGGACGCGACGCGGTCCCGGCCGCGCAGCAGCGGCTCCAGCTCCGCGCTCCGCCGGTCGAACTCCGCGAGCCGCCCGAGCTGCACGAGGCACGCCAGGGCCTCGACGTCCGCCTCGCCCCCCCCCGGTTCGAGGGCCGCGGCCTCGTCCAGCATCGCGAGCGCCTCCAGCAGCCGGCCCTGCACCTTCAGCGCGCGCCCGGCGATCAGCCAGCCCCCGCCCCGCCGCGGATGGTTCGCCACGAGCCGGGAGGCCACGCGGTCCGCCTCGGCGACCTCCCCGGCGCGCAGCAGCGTGGTGCCGAGGCGCAGGGCGGGCTCGTACTCGTCGGGCCGCAGCGACGCCGCGGCCCGCTGGATGCCGACCAGCTCGCGCCACAGCGCGCGGGGCGACAGGAACGCGGTGTAGTCCTCCAGCCGGGCCGGCGCCATCCCGTCGAGCAGGACGCCCGGCCGGACCTGCCAGGACAGAAGCTCCCGGAACAGCTCGGTCTTCCGGTCGGGCCGCTCCGCGAGCAGCCCGTCCAGCTCGGCCACCGCCTCGGCGGGGCGGCCGTCCCGGGCCAGGTGCCGTGCCATCAGCCGGCGCGCGTCGAAGGAATGCGGCGACAGCGAGAGCGCCTGGCGGAGCATCGGCTCGGACGCGCGGCGGTCGCCGGTCGCCTCGACCACGGTCGCGGCCTGGAGCAGCAGGAAGGCGTCGTGGGGGTGCGCGGACGCCAGCGCCGCCAGCGACGACGCCGCCGCGCCGGCCGGCACGCTCCCGTCCCGGACCCCGGCCACCACGCGCGACGACTCCTCGCGGTCCTCGAGCCGGGACGGGGACCCGCCCGCGACCCCGGCGACCACGACCGCGAGCGCGACCGCCGCGGCCGCCCACGACGCGATCCGCCCCGCGCGGAGCCGCCCCGCGCGGAGCCGCCCGCCGGCCGCCCGCCCGTCCGTCCCGCGCCCGTCCGTCGAGCGCCCCCCCGTCCCGCGGTCCGCACCGGGCTCGTCGCCCTCGCCGCGCGGCCGGGCGCACCCTGCCACGACTCCCGCGAGCAGGACCGCCGGGAACGCCACGTCCGTGACCTGGAGGCTGAAGTCCGCCAGGTCGTGCAGCACGACGACCCCCAGGCCCGCCGCCGCCGCGAACCCCTCCTCGCGCCGCCGGGCCCGCCACGCCGCCCGGCCCGCGATCGCGATCGCCGCGATCAGCGCGGCCCCTCCGAGCGCGAAGCCCCAGTCCGCCAGCGCCTGGATCGGCAGGTTCTCCGCGTACTCGAACACCACGTCCGCGCTCGCGCCCGCCGGCCCGACCGCGGTCGAGACGACCGGAAGCGCGCCCGGGCCGACGCCGAGCGCGGGGTTCTCCGCCGCGGTCCGCAGCGCGGTCTCCCAGGCCAAGGACTTCCCGGCCCACGGCACGGAACCGGCGTCCCCGGACGCGGCGATCCAGACCGCGACCGCGAGCGCCGTCGCCCCGCCCCCGGCCAGCGCGAGCGGGGACCGGCGCTCCTCGCCCTCGCGGCGCGCGGGCCGCAGGGCCGCGTGCACGACGACGGCGGCGATGCCTGCGCCGAGCGCGAGCACTCCCCCGCGCGACCCGGTCGCGACGACCCCGGCGGCGCACGCGGCCGCGGACGCGCCCCATCCGAGCCCGGCGAACGCGCCGCGCGCGGACAGGCCGAGGCTCGCCGCGACGGTCGCCGCGAGCGCGAGCAGCGACGCGGCGTGGTTCGGGTTGAACAGCGTCGTACGGAGCACGCCCGGGGCCTCGATGACGCGTGCCGGGTGCAGCGGGAGCGCGTTCGGCACGCCGAGAACCGCGTTCACGACGCCGGCCGCGACCTCCAGGACGCCGAGCGCGACGATCGCCCGCAGCAGGGTGCGTGCCGCCCTGCCCGACCGCGCCAGGGCCGCGCTCGCGAACAGCAGGGCCGCCACCGCGCCGAGGCGCGCCGCCTCGACGGCGGTGGCCGCGGGCTCGACGGACAGGGTGCGGATCGCCGCGGGCAGGCCGAGCACGTCGAGCGTGGCCGCGGCGCGCCGTACCGCGGCGCCGCCGGCTTCCGCGGTGACCGCCTCGCCGAGCGGGAGCGCCCACAGGCCGGTCAGCGCGGCGAGGGCCAGCGCGAGGAGGCCGAGCGGGTCCGGCCGCGCCGAGCGGTCGTGCCGCGTCGCGAAGACGAGCGCCGCACCCGAGATCGCGGCCGCGACGACGAGCAGGGCGCCCTGGTCGGACGGGTGCTCGACCCCGGTCAGCAGGGCCGGCGCGGCCGCGACCGCCCCGAGGACCCACGCCGGCGCCTGTCTCGCGAATGGGTGATGCGTGCGAACTCCTCCCGGGGAGCGTGCCGCGACGCGACTCCCGCGGCCGGCCGGAAGCCGGGCGCGCGCGGCATGCGGACCCCTGCTGCCCGGGGATGTTGTCCCGGATGCGGCGCGGATTCAAGCCCTTCGGGCGCTCGAGCGAACCGCGGAGCGGCCGCGTCGGCCGGCGGGCCTCACCGGCCGGGCGTTCCGGCCCGGGTGGCGCACGCGCCGGTGACGGTCACGGCCAGCCGCAGGACGCCGAGCGCGCGCAGGTACGACATCTCGCCGTCCGGACGGAGCCCGATCCGGACGAGGCCGTGGATGCTCTTGTCGTTGTCGGGGTTCACGAAGCACACTACACGCCTCGCACCCTGCCGGCGGTAGTGCTCGAACGCGACCCCGGCCACGTGCGGGAAGACCCGGAGCCCGCGGGCGTCCGCGACCGTGAAGGACGGGCCGAAGAACACGTCGCCGGGCGCCACCGGCAGCCCCGACACCTCCCCGGGGCCGAACTGCATGGTCGTGTGGTGCACGACCCGGCCGTCCACCCTCGCGACGAAGACCTCCGCCCGACCCCGGAGCACGCGCTCCACCAGGTAGGCGATGGCGTGCGCGGGCAGGTAGGCCCGCGTCGACTCGACCAGCCGGACGACGCCGGCCCTGCCG
This sequence comes from Deltaproteobacteria bacterium, assembly GCA_016875475.1. Classification (GTDB taxonomy): domain Bacteria; phylum Myxococcota_A; class UBA9042; order DTJE01; family DTJE01; genus VGRB01. Next base: position 446 of record VGRB01000479.1, on the reverse strand, counting down.
ATCCGCTCGATCTCGACCGGCCGCTTCGGTTCCGTGACGGCCACCGGGCCCGGTCCCAGGTCCATGACGTAGACGTGCGAGACGACCCGGCGGAGCAGGCTCCGGAGCGACGGCGACATCGGCACCTCCACCGGCCGGCATGATGCCGCCGGCGTGCCGCGATTTCAACCGCCCGCCCTGAGGTATCCCCTGACGACCGACGGTGCAAGGGAGTCGGCGAGTTGCGTCCGCGGCGGGCGCCGGGCCAGCGGGCCTCACATCTGGCCCGCGGCCCGGCGCACCCGGTTTGCGGGGATCCCGCAACCGCCCGCCGCCTTGACACCGCCCGATCGGGCCGGTACATGGAGCGGGTGGACCGGCCGAAGCCACACGCAGGCGACCTCCCAGCGATCGACATCCTGACGCTGCACTCGCCGGACGACGCCAGGGTCTTCGGGCGCCAGTTT
>VGRB01000478.1 GCA_016875475.1 Deltaproteobacteria bacterium | reverse complement strand
GGGGGGGTGGGCGCCGGGGGGGAGGGGGGGGCGGAGCCCCGCCCCTTCCAACGGACGACTGGCACCTGAGGGCCGAGTTCGGGACCGACCTGCCGGTCCAGGTCGGCGGCCACATCACGCTGGAGATGCCGTACCGCCTGCGCTTCTCGACGTCGTTCGGCTACCTGCCCGCGGGCTACGTCGGCCTGATCAACGCGATCGCGGTCGCGGCGGGGGGGTACGACCAGAACACGGCGGACCTGATCGACGAGACCCTGTCGTCCTCGTTCGTGTGGCGAGCCCACTTCGGCTGGCGGCCTTTCCGGCACTACGGCTTCTACTTCGAGGCCGGGTACGGGCTCGCGAGGCTCGGGGGGGGAGCCGCTGCCGAGGAGGTGATCGCCGCCGCCGCGGGCACGAGCAGGAACCGCCCCAAGGAGACCGGCTCCTACGGCATCAAGACCCAGATCCACATGATCGACGCCGAGATCGGGTACGAGTGGATCCTCTGGAAGCACGTGACCATCCGCGCCGCGGTGGGGTTCGCGGGCACGGTGGGCGCGGCCACGTCGATCTCGCCGCCGTCGTCGTCGAAGTTCCCGAAGGTCGCCGCCGAGTTCGCGAGGGATTCCGAGGCGTATCTCGACGACGTCTTCACGAGCTACGTGTTCACGCCCGTGGTCAGCGTCGCGGCGGGGTGGCGGTTCTTCTGACGGCGTCCGCCCCGCGGAGCGCGCCTGGAGTCCGATCCGGCTACCACCGGTGGTACGCGGGGTGTCCCTCCTTCACCGACACGAAGACGCCGCGGCACGTCGCGGTGACGCGCCCGCCGGCCTCGATCGCGCCCTCGACCGTCGCGCGGTCCCCGGACGACTCGACCACGCGCGCCCGGAGCGTGATCGGCGCGGCCGTGGGCGTGGGCCGCTTCATCGTGATCAGGTACTCGGCGGTCACGGTCGTGGGCAGGCCGTCGGCCCCGCGCGCGTTCATCAGGTGCCAGGCCGCGGTCCAGTTGCAGTGGCAGTCGAGGAGCGTCCCGATGATCCCCCCGCACAGGACGCCGTCGAACGCCTGGTGGTGCGGCTCCGGCCGGAACTCCGCGACGACCTCGTCGCCGCGCGGGAAGCTCTTGATCCGCAAGCCCTTCTCGTTCGCCGGCCCGCACCCGAAGCACTTCGTCTTCGGCCCGTAGCGGTCCTGCAGGCTCAGATCGTCGCGGTCCATCGCGTCCTCCTCTTCACGTGAGACCCTGCCACTCGCCCAGCATGGAGCGCACCATCGCGCGCCGGGTGTAGTCGAAGCCCGTCAGCACCTCGATCGGCATGGGGCCGCCGAACACGGCGCGCGCGATCGACCCGATCCCCCTGCCCTGCCGCCTCAGCTCGCGGACGCGTCCCACGCGCTCCTCCAGGTACGCGACCTTCTCGCGCAGGATCCGGCCCGGGTCGCCGTCCGGCACCCGCGCCGCGCCCGGGAAGAGCATGCGGGCCGGGAGCGCCGCGACCTTCTTCAGCGACTCGATCACCCCGAGGACGTCGAAGCCGACCCGGAGCGCCCTGTCGAAGCCGCCGACGTAGAGGTCGCCCGTGAACAGCCGGCCCTGCTCCTCCTCGAAGAAGCAGACGTGGTCCGGCGCGTGCCCCGGGGTGTGGACCGCGCGCAGCCGGAAGCGGCCCGCGGGTACGACCTCGCCGTCCGCGAGCCCGCTGCCGAGGGACGGCTCCGGGTAGCCCCAGAACACGCGGCGGTAGAGCGGCTCGGGCTGGAGCCGCCGCGGGTCCGCGAGCACCGCGAGGGCCTTGGGGTGCGCGTGGATCGGAACGCCTCGGAGACGCTGGATCGCGCCGTTCGCCCCGATGTGGTCCTCGTGCGAATGGGTGTTCGCGACGCGGTCGATGCGGGCGGAGGCGAGCGCGTCCACCAGCTCCGGCGCCGTGTGGGCGCCCCCGGTGTCGATCATCGTGCCGTCGAGGAGGTACGCGACGGTCCAGTACCTGCCCCGGCCCGCAAGGGTACGCGCCAGGTCGAACCGCGTGACGTCGCCGTGGGTCGAAACCCTCACCATCGCGTCGGGGATGGTAGCCGTCAGAGGTGGGTCGGGCAAGCTCCGGCGCTGCGGCGCTCCGTCGGTGCCATGGTCCGCCGCGGTCGTGCGAGGCGTCGCGTGGCCCGCCGCGTCCACCTGTTCGTCCCCTGCACGGCATCCGCGCTGGCCCCGGGGATCGGCGCCGCGGCCGAGGCCTGCCTGCGCGCCGCGGGGTGCGACGTCGTGCGGACCTGTTCGCGAAGCGCCTGGGCATGCCGCGGAGCGAGGATCCGGCCGCGATCGTGGCGTTCCCGCGCGGGCACCTCCGGCGCGACTTCCTGGCCGCGGACATGGGGTTCGTGGGCGTGAACGCGGCCCCCGCGGCGACCGGCGACCTCCTCACGGTGACGAACGAGGGGAACGGCCGCCTCTGCTCGGCCCTGCCGCGCGTGCCGGTGGCGCTGGCCGGGATCGGGAAGGCCGTCGCGTCGCCGGACCCGTAGCGCGCGCGAACCCTGCGCGAGCCCTACAGGATCACGCCCCGCCCGGTCGCGCCGTCCACCAGCACGTCCACCGGCGTGTCGAGCCGCACGTGGCGCACCGCGCCGCCCATCATCTCGCGGACCGCGGGAAGCGCGGCCAGGCGGTCGAAATCGACGCGCGAGCCGCGCTCCGTCGAGCCCGCCATCAGGAACGCGACGCCGAACGCGGTCAGGTTGTGGAAGAAGTGGGACCCCTGCGACGGCTCGACGCACAGGTCCGCGAAGTCGCACTCGACGATGGCGCGCACCGCGTTGATCTGGGCCCAGGTGACCGGGATCCCGAGCCACGGGTCCTGCGACCCCCAGCGGCCCGGCCCGATCAGGACGTAGCCCGTGTCCTCGCGGCGCAGGTCGGCGTTGACGGCCTCGATCGCGGCCGCGGCCTCGCGGGTCGCGGACCGGGGCAGGTCCGGGCGGACCACGACGAGGTCGGCGAGCCGGTGCTTCCGGCCGTTCCCGAGCGCGCGCCGGGACACGACCAGCGCGCGATCGAGGTCGGCGCCCTCCGGCAGCCCGCCCGCGGCCTGGCGCTCGACCGGCATCGGCCGCACCTGGAGCAGGTGGAAGACCCGCGGACCCTCCTCCCCCGGGGCGAGGTCGACCGCGAACTCCATCTCGACCGGCCCCCCCATGCCGCGCTGGGTCACGCGCAGCAGGTGCGTCAGGACCTCGGCCAGCGGGAACGCGGACCCGCGCAGGATCGGCGCGAACGTGGCGAGCGGGGTGCCGCCCGCGGCCACGCCGTCGCGGACCACGTCGCCCGACGGCAGGTAGGTGGACGCGACCGACGGGGCGAGCCCCGCGGCCAGTGCAGGGCCCGTTTCGAGCAGCCGGAGGGCCCCGTCCCCCCCGAGGTCCGGGATGTAATCGTACCGGTCGAGCGCCACGGCGTAGAACCGCCGCTGGGCGTTCTTCAGTGTATCCCGGGTGCTCCCGAACTGCGGCAGCACACGGGGATGCATCGGGCAGAACCGGAGCGCCTCGATGCCGTCCACGACCGACTTGCCGAGCCCCATCGCGACGTAGGCGACGCCGTCCTCCGGGCGCATGTCCCCGAAAGGATAGAAGTTGTACGACGCGGCAATCCCCGAGAACGTCGGCCACCAGCAGTCCCCGCGGGG
>VGRB01000477.1 GCA_016875475.1 Deltaproteobacteria bacterium | reverse complement strand
CCGCGTCGTCGTGACCTGCGCCGCCGTCGCCTACACCGCCGCAGATCGGATTCCGCCGCCCACCCCGACCACGTGGACCTCGACCGGCAGGTCGGGCAGGACCGCGTCGCGCGCCTCGATGACCGCGTGCGCGATCCCGCCGCAGCACGGGACCTCCATCCGGAGCACCGTGACCTTCGCGGGCCGCGCGGTCGCGAGCAACCCCTCCAGCTTCTCGCGGTAGTACCCGAGGTCGTCGAGCTTGGGGCACCCGACCAGGACGGCCCGACCCGCGAGGTAGCGTTCGTGGAAGTCCGGCACCGCGAACGGCACGCAGTCCGCGCACACCACGAGGTCCGCGCCGGCCAGGAAGGGCGCGCGCTCCGGGACCAGCATGAGCTGGACCGGCCAGTGGCCGAGCCGCGACGGCGGCGGTTGATCACCGGGCTCCGTCGAGGCCGCCGCGGGCGCGGTCACGGCCGCGAACCGCCGCACCGCCGACCCGGGGCAGGCGCCACCGGCATGTCCGTGCCCGTGCCCGTGCCCGTGTCCGTGCGCCTTCATGACCTGCGGCGGCTCCACGAACTCGTCCGCCTCGCGCTCCTCCATCGTGATCGCGCCCTGCGGGCACTCGCCGAGGCAAGCGCCGAGGCCGTCGCACCAGCTCTCCTTCACGAGCTTCGCCTTGCCGTCGACCACGCGGATCGCGCCCTCCGCGCAAGCGGTCTCGCACTCCCCGCAGCCGTCGCACTTCTCCTCGTCGATCCGGATCACCTTCCGAACGGCACGCATGAACGCCTCCGCAATCGAGGACACACACACTCCGGGTTGAAGGATACCCGGGCACCCGGCCCACCCTCCATGATCCCGCTCAGGGTCGCGATCAGAAAGGCTGTTCGAAGCGCTCGCGCCCCCGGGTCTCCGGGGTCCGCGGGATCCAGTACGAGGCCCCGTCGGGCCGGCGGCGAAGGCGCATCGGGTCCCACCCGAAGGCGCGCCGCAGCAGGCCGACGGGCGTCAGCACCAGCAGGAAGAACGCGGTCAGGATCACGGGCGACGTGACGCGCCCGAGCAGCCGCCCGAGCCGCATCCACCACAGGTACGGGACCCGGAGCGACCGCGGCACGGCGAGGCCCAGCGCGAGCACCGCCGGGGCCGCGCCCAGGCACGCGAGGCGCGCGGTCGCAGGCGCCCACTCGTCGCGCCAGACGCCCCACAGCGGGAACAGCACCAGCGCGCCCGCGATCACCGCCGCGAACTGGCGGAGTTCCCGGATCTCGTTGCGCTTCCTCGCCATCGCCTCGCCCCGACCCTCCTCAGTCCAGCGGGAACGCGGGCCGGCCCGCGCCGGCCCCCGCCTTCGGCTGCTCCCGCTTGTCCAGCAGCGCGTCCTCCACCAGGAGGTAGTCCATCTCCGTGTTCATGAAGCAGCGCCAGGCGTCCTCGGGAGTGCACACGATCGGCTCGCCGCGCACGTTGAACGACGTGTTCACGAGCACGCCGCAGCCCGTCAGCTCCTCGAACGCGGCCAGCACCGCGTGGAAGGTCGGGTCGTGCACGCCGTCCACCGACTGGATGCGCGCCGAACCGTCCACGTGGGTGATCGCGGGCACCTCGGACCGGTGCGCCTTCAGCCGCGCGAGCCCGACGAGGTCGGCCTCGCCCGCCACCTCGCGCCGCCGCCGCGCCGCGACCTGCGCCACCAGCAGCATGTACGGCGAGGGCCGGTCGAGGTCGAACCAGTCCGCGATCCGCTCGACGAGCACCGCGGGCGCGAACGGCCGGAAGCTCTCGCGGTACTTGATCTTCAGGTTCATCACGGTCTGCATCGCCGGCGACCGCGGGTCCCCGAGGATCGACCTCGCCCCGAGCGCGCGCGGGCCGTACTCCATGCGCCCCTGGAAGAAGCCGAGCACCTTCCCGTCCGCCAGGATGCGCGCGGCGGTCGCCGGGACATCGGCCGGTTCCAGCCGGCGGTACGGCGCCCCCAGCCGGTCGAGCATCGCCCTGACCTCGGCCGGCTCGAACCGCGGCCCGAGCAGGGCGCCCTTCATCGAATCGCGCGCGCGTGTGCCGTCCGCCGCGGGCTCGGCCACGCGACGCGGGTTGCCGAGGTACCCGTGCCAGGCCGCGAGCGCGGCCCCGAGCGCCCCCCCCGCGTCGCCCGCCGCGGGCTGGACCCAGAGGTCCGCGAACGGCGTCTCGCGCAGGATCCGGCCGTTCGCGACGCAGTTCAGCGCGACGCCGCCCGCGAGCACGAGCCGCGACTCGCCCGACTCGCGGTGAACGTGGCGGCACATCCGCAGCAGGGCCTCCTCGGCCACCGCCTGGATCGACCTCGCGACGTCCATGTGGCGGGCCTCGAGCGCCCCCTCCGGGTCGCGCGGCGGGCCGCCGAACAGGTCCGCGAACCGCGCGTTCGTCATGCGCAGGCCGGTCGCGTAGTCGAAGAAGCCCATGTCCATGCGGAACGAGCCGTCCTCGCGCAGGTCGATCAGGCGGTCGAGGATCACGTCCCGGTACCGCGGCTCGCCGTAAGGCGCGAGGCCCATCACCTTGTACTCGCCCGAGTTCACGCGGAACCCGAGGTAGTACGTGAACGCCGAGTACAGGAGCCCGAGCGAGTGCGGGAAGTGGATCTCCGCGCGGGGCTCGATCCGCGCGCCGTCGCCGACGCCCCAGGACGTGGTCGCCCACTCGCCGACCCCGTCCACGGTCAGGACGGCGGCCCGGTCGAACGGCGACGGGTAGAAGGCCGAGGCCATGTGCGCCTCGTGGTGCTCGGTGAACAGCACCGGCCCGTCGCGGTCCAGGTCGTCGCGGATCCGGCGCGCGAGCGTCAGCTTCCCGCCGAGCCACGCCGGCATGGCCGCCAGGAAGGACCGGATCCCGCGCGGGGCGAACGCGAGATACGTCTCGAGGAGGCGCTCGAAGTGGATCCAGGGCTTCTCGTAGAACACGACGTGGTCGAGGTCGGCGACGCGGATCCCCGCCTCGCGCAGGCAGCAGGCGACCGCGGCCTCCGGGAACGAGGGGTCGCCCTTGCGTCGCGTGAACCGCTCCTCCTGGGCCGCGGCCACGACCTCGCCGTCGCGCAGCAGGGCCGCGGCCGAATCGTGGTAGAACGCCGAGATGCCCAGGACGTGGACGGGCATCCGCCTGCCTCAGAATATGGTGTAGACGAACGGGGAGACGGCGGAGTTCTGGGCGAGCGCCGTCAGCAGGGCGAGCAGCAGCAGCGCGCCGAGGATCGGCGCGAGCCACCACTTCTTGCGGGTCTTCAGGTACTGCCAGAGGTCTCCCACGGCTTCTTCCTCTCCGCTGTCATTCCGAGCCGGGGGGACTTCTTGCGGGTCTTCAGGTACCGCCAGAGGTCTCCCACGGCTTCTTCCTCTCCGCTGTCATTCCGAGCCGGGGGGACTTCTTGCGGGTCTTCAGGTACCGCCAGAGGTCTCCCACGGCTTCTTCCTCTCCGCTGTCATTCCGAGTCGGGGGGGAGTGTCAGCGGCGCCGGCTGGCGTCCGCTGCACACGACCCGGCCCGGGCGGCCCTGGTCCGCCCGGGCCATTATACAGCGCGGCAGGGATCCCTCGGGTCCGCGCGACCTCGCGAGCGGGCGCCCGGGCCTGCCCGCCGAGGTCTTCCGGGGCTCGCCCCGACGCCACGCATCGCCGCGGCAACCCCGTACCCGAGCC
>VGRB01000476.1 GCA_016875475.1 Deltaproteobacteria bacterium | reverse complement strand
GGGGGGAGGCGCGCCGCGCGTGGGCGAGCGCCCCGACCAGCCCGGCCGCGTGCGCCTGTGCCGCGTCGCGCAGCGCCCTTCCCGCTGCGGCGAGCCGCACGGCCGCGGGCGGGATGCCGCTCCCCGGCGACAGGAGGAGCAGGCGCTCGACCGCGCACTCCTCGAAGGCCCCAGATGCGGCCTGGCGGAGCCCGACCAGCCGCACCTCGAGCGCCTCCTCGCGGGCGAGCGGGGGCAGGTCCGCGTCGGCCCGGCGGACGACCGAGACTTCCGCGGCGTGCAGGACGTACGGCTCGGAGGCCGATGGATCCAGCAGGACCGCACCCCGGAGCGCGTCCGCGGCGTAGCGGGACCGCAGGCAGCCGCGGAGGCGTTCGAAAACGGGCTCACCAGGGTGCAGGAACACGCACGGCTCGTCGCCGGCCGGCCGCTCCACGGTCAGGCGGTCGGCGGCCCCCTCACCTGCCTGCTCCAGCACGGGCCAGAGCGGGTCCATTGCGCCGGCGCGGGCGGCCCGGAGCCGGAACACCCCGTCGAGGTCGCCCTCGATCCTCAAGTCCAGCAGTGGCGCCGCCCGCTCGACGAACATCCGGACGTAGCCCGGCAGGAGGCGCCGCAAGGCGTCTCGGTCCATCTCCGCCCGGAGTCGGGGCAGGACCGGACGGACGTCGCCCCCCCTGCCGTAAAGGGATCGCTCGCGATCCTCGATGGCCCGCACCTGCTCCGGCGTGAGGACGCCGCCGAGCCGCGCCGTCACGGCGTCGGCCCCCGCGTCGGTCGTGGCCTGCTCCATGTAGGCCCGCAGCGACACGCCCTCGAACAGGCGCCCGACAACGTCGAACACCTTGTCGGAGCGCAGCTCGTGCCGGATCGCCTCCAGCTTGTCGAGGAGGGTCTTGAGCACACGGCCCTCGCGCGTCCGCCCCGCCACGAGGTTCACGATGAAGACCGGGTCGTGCTTCTGGCCGTAGCGATGGATCCGGCCCATCCGCTGCTCGAGGCGCGCCGGGTTCCACGGGATGTCGAAGTTGACCATGAGCCAGCAGAACTGGAGGTTGATCCCCTCGCCGGCCGCGTCGGTCGCGACCAGGAACCTGGCGCCGCCCTCGGATGCGGGCTTGCGGAACGCGGTGATGGCCGCCTCGCGCTCCTTCCAATCCATCCCGCCATGGATGCACGCCACCTCGCCGGCGTGGCCGAGTGCTGCGAGCCTCCGGGCGACGTGGGCGAGCGTGTCGCGGTGCTCCGTGAAGACGATCAGCTTCTCGCTCCGCCAGCCGGGCGACACGACCTGTTCGACGAGGCGGTCGAGCTTGGCCTCCTCGCCGGAATCGAGCACCCGAACAGCCAGGGCGCGCAGGGCGTGCACGTGCGCCCGCTCGGCCGTAAGGTCCGCGAGCGTCGTGGCGGCGACCGCCCCGAGCACGTCGTCCTCGGCCAGCTCGCACCCCTCGGCGTCGCCTTCGGACTGCTCCTCGTCGGCGGTGCCTGCGTCGAGCGCGAAAGCGAGCTTCGGCAGCTTCTTCTGGTCCGCGTCGAGCCGCCGGGTGTCGAGGCGCCCCTCCCGGAACGCCCGGATCAGGGCGTCGAGCTTCTCGGCCCGGCGCTCGAACGACCGGAGGAGCGCAAACGGGGAACTGGCGAGCCGCCGCTGGAACACGCTCATGGCCAGGCGTGCGGCGGAGCGATTCAGGATCCGGGCACGGTTGTAATGGTCCCGGATGTACTCGGTCGTGCGCTCGTACAACTCCTGCTCGAGCGGGTGCAGGTCGTAGCTGAGCGTGTCCGACACGCGGGTGGGGTAGATCCGCGAGCCGTCGTACCGGACCATCTCCTCCTTCGTGCGCCGAAGGAAATGGACGGCGCGGGACTCGACCGGCCACACGCGGAAGGCATCCTCGGTCGGGATCTGTAGCGGCTCGAGAAGGCGCCACAGGCAGTAGTACGGGAAGTCCTTGCCCATGTGCGGCGTGGCGGTCAGCAACAGCAGGTGGGTGGCGGACCACCGCAGGGACCAGCGAGGATCGTCGGACTGGACGCCGGACAGTGCCTCGGCCACGCGATAGCGGTCCGTCTTGCGGACGCGAAGCAACTCGGGCTCGCGATCCGCGGAAAGCTTGTGCGCCTCGTCGAACACCACGAGGTCGTAGGGCTCGGTGTCAGGGGCCTGCAAGCGACCGAACACGCGGTCGCCCGCGAGGGTGTCCACACTGACCACGACGAGGTCGCTGTCCGGGCCGACGAAGGGGTTGGACGCCCGCGCGTCCCCGCCAGAGACGTCCCGGAAGCCCAAGCTGAAGAGGGTCTTCATCTCGCGCTTCCAGTTCCCGACGAGGCCCGCGGGCGGCACGATCAGGACCCGCCGGACGAGGCGGCGGGACAGCATCTCGCGCGCATACAAGCCGGTCATGATCGTCTTGCCCGCGCCTGCGTCGTCCGCCAGCAGGAAGCGCAGGCGGGGCTGGCGGAGCATGTGGTCGTAGACCGCAAGCCTCTGATGGGGGAGCGGGTCGATCCGCGAGACCTCTGTCGCGAACGTCGGATCGACACGATGCCCGTAGGTCAGCCGCTCGGCCTCGACCACGGCACGGACGACCTCGGGGTCGGCACAGAAGTCAGGGCCGGGCTCGGGCTGCCAGGCCGCGGCGGACTCCCGGATGCCCGTGGCCTCGGCCGGGGACTGCAGCGCGTCGCGGTCGCCCCCCTCCGCCAGCAGGACCTGGCGCCAGGCGAGCCGGCCGGGCCGGGCCTGCCCGTTCTCCCATCGGTTCACGGACGCGAACGACACGCCCAGGTCGGCGGCAAACTGCGTCTGCGTCATCCCGAGGCGCACGCGCAGGCTCTTGATGCGCGAGGCGAAATCGGGCGGGACCGCAGCGCCCTGGTCGCTCATGCCGAAGGTCCTTCCAGCGCGGGTCGTGCGGATCCTACTCCGGTTTGGGGGGCGAGTCGAACGGATATCGCAGGTGCGATATCGCCTTGCGGATGCTTGTGTTTGCAGCGCTTCCGGGCGCAGGGCGCGGAGTGGCTTCCCGCCAACAGGGGGGTCACCAGGTCAGGGGGCGGCACTCGTAGGGCCCGAGGCACTTGGTGCCGGGCGCGCACTTGGTCACGTAGCAGTAGAAGCCCTGCGGGCAGTCGGTGTCGACGAAGCACTCGGTGGTGCAGGTGCCCTGGAGCTTGCAGGGCATCATGCAGGGCGGGTCGGCATAGACGCAGTCCGGGCAGAACGTCTCGACCTTGCAGAACTGGCCCTTGGGGCACTGGTCATCCGAGGTGCAGGGCGCCGGAGGCTGGACCTGCTCGCACTTGCCGAAGCACGGGCACGGCCAGCACGCCGGGCACGCCTCGATCTTGCAGACCGCGCCCGCGCCGCAGTCGGCGTCCTTCACGCACGCGCCCGCCGGGACCGCCTCGCAGGCGCCCTTGCACTGGCCGCTCGAGGCGCAGGCGATGTTGCAGTACTGGCCGGCCGCGCACTCCCAGTCGCTCTGGCAGCCCACGGGGGGAGGCTGCACGCCGCACGCCTTCTCGCACTCCTCCTGGGTCTGGAAGAAGAACCCGCAGTCGTAGCCGCAGCCGCAGCCCGACTCGCCCACGCACTTCGAGCCGTCGAAGATGAAGCCCAGGAACATCTCGCACATGCCGTGCGAGTACGGCTTGACCGCGACGCAGG
>VGRB01000475.1 GCA_016875475.1 Deltaproteobacteria bacterium | reverse complement strand
GGCGAAGTGGCTGGCTGGGTAGGCCGGGGCGGCGCCCGTGACCGTTCGGCGTCGGCGGAGGGGCTGGCGGGGTAGGCCGGGGCGGCGCCCGTGACCGTCCGGTGGCGGCAGAAGGGCTGGCGGACGACGACCTCATACACCACTTGACGGGACGTGGCTCGGCGCCCGTGACCGTGCGGCGCCCGCGACCATTCGGCGGCGGCGCCGGTGTGCCTGCGTTCGACAAAGGCGCACGCTTTCCAAGCCGAAACACAGGCGATTCGGGTCGTTGCCGCCCCGGCCATCGCTGGCCACAACCTGCGGGTTGCGTTGGCGAAATCATTCCCCGTAACCTGCGAACAGGGGTGTGTCACAGGGGGCTTCAATGCACTCGTCCGGGACGGCCATCGTCGTTCTGTCCGTCGCGATCTGTCTTCCCTTCGCCGCCTCGGCGGATCCGTGCGTCCCGGAAGCGTGCGACGGGATTGACAACGATTGCGACGCCCTGACCGACGAGGATTGGCCCTCCAAGGGCACCGCCTGCGAGTCGGGCCTCGGCGAGTGCCGCACGGCCGGGACCTGGGTGTGCCGCGCGGACGGATCCGGACTCGAGTGCAGCGCGGTGCCCGGCACGGCCTGGTCCGAGGAGTGCAACGACCTCGACGACGACTGCGACGGCGACACCGATGAGGACTTTGGGACCCTGACGTGCGGAGACGGGGCCTGCCGGCGGGAGGTCTCGGCGTGCACCGGCGGCGTGTCGCAGACCTGCGTGCCCGGCACCCCGATCGGGGAGGTCTGCAACGGGATCGACGACGATTGCGACACGTTGCCGGACGACGGCATCCCGCCCCTGGACTGCGGCCTCGGGATGTGCGCGCGGACGGTGGCGGCCTGCGTCGGGGGTGTCCCGCAGGTCTGCGAGCCGTTTCCGCCCGGGTGCGAGACCTGCAACGGGCTCGACGACGACTGCGACGGGCTCACGGACGAGCCGTTCGCGTACCTCGGCATCGCGGTGGGCCAGCCGTGCTCGGGACTCGGCGCCTGCACGGGCCCGGGCCTGGTCGAGTGCCGGGACGACTACCGGGCGGGCTGCTCGACGAGTCCCTCCGGGTCGATGCACGCCGACGGCCCGGAGACGTGCAACGGGATCGACGACGACTGCGATGGTCTCACGGACGAGGGGTACGACTACAACGGAGCGCCGGTCGGCCAGTCGTGCCGGGCGATGGGCGAATGCGGGTTCGGCATCGTCGAGTGCATGCCGGACGGCACCCGGGCGACGTGCTCGACCGCGCCGGACGGCTCGGGCTCCGGGGTCCATCCGGAGACGTGCAACGGGCGCGACGACGACTGCGACGGGCCTTACGACGAGGATTTTCCGGTCTGGCTGCCGTGCGACGGCCCGGACGCCGACCTCTGCGCGACCGGCTACTACACGTGCACGCCCGATCGGAGTTGGGTCGAGTGCGTCAACGAGGCCGAGACGGACCTCCACGAGACGTGCAACGACATGGACGACGATTGCGACGGGACGACGGACGAAGGGTTCCTGTACGCGTCCGTCCCGATTGGAGACGCGTGCGACGGCATCGGAATGTGCGGGCCGGGGACGGTCGAGTGCGCGGGACCGGCCGCGGCCGGCTGCTCGACGAATCCCGGCGGGAGTGCCTACGGCGGCACGCCGGAGACGGGCTGCGACGGCATCGACAACGACTGCGACGGCGTGACCGACCAGGCATTCCCCTGGCGCGATCCGGCGAGCGGCCAGGGCCTCCACGTGGGTGACCCCTGCGACGGCGTCGGCCTGTGCGGCGCCGGGACGGTCGAGTGCGCGACCGATTCGGCCGCGACCTGCTCCACGAACCCCGACGGCTCGCAGCCGGAGGACATCCCGGAGTCCTGCAACGGACTCGACGACGACTGCGACGGCCAGACGGACGATGGGGCGCCCGAGACGTGCAACGACATCGACGACGATTGCGACGGCGCGACGGACGAGGACTGGCCGACCCTGGGGAACCAGTGCGAGGCGGGAAGGGGCATCTGCTGGACGATGGGGCGCTTCGTCTGCCGGACCGACGGGTCCGGCGTCGAGTGCGACGCCGCGACCTTGCCCGGCCACGACGAGGCGTGTAACGGGCTGGACGACGACTGCGATGGGGATACGGACGAGGACCTCGGCACCGCGACCTGCGGCGACGGCGCGTGCCGCGTCACCATGCCGGTGTGCAGCGGCGGCGCCCCGCAGGACTGCACGCCCGGGGAGCCCGACGTCGAGACGTGCGGGAATGCCGTCGACGACGACTGCGACGGGCAGACGGACGAGGGGGTGCCCGAGGCGTGCAACGGCAGCGACGACGATTGCGACGGACAGACGGACGAGGGCGTGGTGCCGCGGTGGTACCGCGATTCCGACGGCGACGGCTACGGGGACCCCGGGTGGTACGCGAACTCCTGCTCCGCGCCGGCCGGTCACGTGGAGGACCACGCGGACTGCGACGACGCGGACGCGAACGTCCACCCGGGAGTGAGCGAGGTCTGCAACGTCGGCTCGATCGACGACGCGACGGACGAGGATTGCGACGGGTACACGGACGAGGGTGTCCGGAACGACTGCGGAGGGTGCGCCGTCCTCGCCCACCCGCCGGGGCAGGTCTGCGACGCGCCTGCCGGTCGCCTCTGGGAGTGCGTCTCGATCCCGGGCGATTCGACCCAGTGCCCGGGCTCCCTGGGCTACGTGCCGGCCGGCTATCTCTCCGGCCTCGTGCTGGAATCCGGATCGCCGGACGCCCCGGCGGAGGGGGTCAGGGTCACCGGGTGCCGGGTCACGGACAGCGGGTGCGTCGCGACGGACGAAGTCACGACGAATGCCGGGGGCCGATTCTTCCTTCCGGGCCCGCAGCTCGGGTTCTACAAGCTCCGGTTCTCCCACCGTGCCGGAGAGGCCCCGTGGTTCGTGGACGCATACAGAGAGGCGGAACTGGACGCGTCCATGGCCACGGTCGCGACCGTCTTCCTCACGCCGCTCGACGGCGGCGGCGACGACGTGCGGGTGACGACGCTGACGGGGGCCGCCTGCGCAGCGACGGAGTGCGTCGCTACGAATTCGACGGGTGACGTCGAGGTGCGGTTCCCGCCCGGGAGCATCGCCCCGGAGTGGACCATGAACCTGGTCCTGACCCGGTTCCGGCATGGCTGGGAGTTGCCGGGGCCGCTGCCTCCGACGTCGCACTTCACGTACGCGATCGACGTGACGGACTACGGCCCGAGCGGGCCTGTTCACCGCGTTTTCGGATCGGCGAGGCCCCTGGTGCGGGTCTCGAACTCGCGCGGGTTCGCGCCGGGAACGCTCATCCCGGTCGGGTACTTCAACTACGACACCGGCCGGTGGGAGCCGATCGGGGACGAAAGCGCCACCGACTGCGACGAGTGCGCGGTCGTGTCGGCGGACGGCGCCTGGGTTGAGTGGTCGGCGCCGCACTTCACTCCGTTCGACATCAACCTCCCTGCGGGAGGCTCGCCGCCTCCGCCCCCGCCCCCGCCTCCTCCCCCCGCCGGTGGGAGCGGCGGATCGGGGAGCGGCGGGTCGGGGAACGGCTCGGGGCAATCGAACACGGGCTCGGGCGGCGGTGGCGGTGGCGGCGGCGGCGGCGGCGGTGGCGGCGGCGGGGGCGGGGGCGGGGGCGGCGGCGGGGGGGGCGGCGGCGGCGG
>VGRB01000474.1 GCA_016875475.1 Deltaproteobacteria bacterium | reverse complement strand
GCCGAGGGGGGACCAGATCACCCACCCGGACTCGAGCAGCACGTTGACCGTGAACTTCGTCAGCGACTCGAAGATGCTGTGGGGCGCCCTGGCCGGGTCGTGCTCGTCCACGGCGACGAGGCCGGACCGGTGCGTGCCGGCGTGCGACTCGTCGCAGTCCGGGCGCACCTGGAAGACGCAGAGGAAGCCGTTCGGGGTGACGGGGCAGAAGTCGCCGACGTCCGAGAAGCAGCCCTCGCTGGACACGAACGGGGCGGGGTCGAGCGGCGCGCCCTCGATCCAGCCGGCCGGAAAGCCGAAGAAGTTCCAG
Source organism: Deltaproteobacteria bacterium (assembly GCA_016875475.1). Classification (GTDB taxonomy): domain Bacteria; phylum Myxococcota_A; class UBA9042; order DTJE01; family DTJE01; genus VGRB01. Next base: position 3,427 of record VGRB01000474.1, on the reverse strand, counting down.
GTGCTGTACGTGGCGTCAGGGTCGCGGAAGCAGGCCAGCACCTTGTACCACTCGCACACGCCGACGCTCATCTCGGGGAGCGCCTCGCCCGCCGCGACGACGCACGCGGGCACGGAAGACCCGGGCAGCGGCTGCGTGTCGCACACGGCCGCGTAGCGGGTCGCGTCCGAGCAGTCGGACGCGCCCGGGTTGCAGCGGAGCAGGACCGCCTTCTCGAAGCGGTTGGGCACGCCCGGAACGACCTTGACGTCGTCCACGAGCAGGCTGTCCATGTCGAACGTCGAGCCCGAGCCCGTGTCGACCATGAAGCCGACCTGGAGCGCGGGCCCCTTCCACGACGTGCCGGGCAGCGGGTAGGAGTGGATGCCGTACTCGAGGTCCGCGGTCAGGTCGTTCCACTCGGCGACCGGGGTCCACGTCTGGCCGCCGTCCTCGGTGACGACCGCGCGGATCGACACCGGGCCGCCGCCCTGGGAGTGGCGGTAGCGCATGCGGAACTGGAGCGTCGAGGTCTGGAGCACGTTCGACCAGTCGCCGTCGGGCAGGGACAGGTCGGCCTTGTGGCAGTCGATCTTCGGGCCGTGCGCGACGCTGCGGACGGTGGGCGTGGTCGGGTTCCAGCCGAACTTCAGGAAGCGGTCCGGGCCGAGGTCGCCGCTGGTCTCGAAGCGCCAGTTGGAGGTCGCGGGGGTGCCGAGGTCCGTGATCGCCCAGCCCGCGAGCGCCATGCTCGACGCCGCGTCGAAGCCTTCCGAGTACGGGCAGGTCGTCCTGCAATCGGGCTCGATCACGTTGCGGCACTCGCGGCGGCCGGTGCCGGGGTCGATGACGACGCAGCGCTCGGTCGTGCAGTCGTTCCCGTCCTCGTGCGCCGCCTCGCAGAAGGCGTCGTCCTTGCAGCAGCTCGACGCGTCGAACCAGTGGCTGCACGTGCCGGCGACGCAGCGGTCCACGAAGCACTCGGATTCGAAGAACTTCGCGACGCAGTCCAGGTCGGAGTCGCAGCACGCGTCGCCCTTGGACGCGTGCGTGCAGGCGTTGGCCTCGCAGTAGTCGTAGGTGCACGGGTCGTTGTCGTTGCACTGGGCCGGGCCGGAGCAGCAGCCGGGACGGGCCGGGTGCGCGCAGGCGCCGGCGTCGCAGAGGTCGAGCGTGCAGGGCAGGGCGTCGGCGCACTCCGCCGCCTCCACGTCCTGCCAGACGGCCGCGTTGCGCTCGGCGGGCGTACCGGCCGCCTCGATCCAGGCGGGGCCGGGCATCGCGTTGTCGAGCCACGGGTGCCGGAGCTGCCACGACTTCCCGGCGCCCGGGGCGGCCGACCAGGCGACCTGGTCCACGACGTCCTGCGCGTCCTCCAGCGTCATCGTGCCGCTGCCGCCCAGCTCGAGGCCCGCGAGCGGCTGGTCGCACGCGACGGTCGCGTCCGCGCCGCAGACGACCACGTAGCCGTAGCCTGGGATCGTGAGGGCCCCGCCGCCGGAGGGCAGCGCGAGCCCGGCGAGGGTCCAGCCGTCGAGCGCGACCTCGGTGCCATGGGGGCGGTGCAGCTCGACCCATCCCTGTGCGGGCGCGGCGCCGTTCGCGAACACCTCGGTGACGACGACCTCGGGAACGCCGTTCGGCGGCCCGCACTCGTCGAGCGGTGACGACACCCAGGTCCCGGGCTCGCCGCCGTGCTCGTGCGGCCCGGCCGCGCCCGTCTCGGAGCCCCCGTCGGAGTCGACGGCCTGGCAGCCGGCCACCGCGAACAGCACCGACGCGAACCGCTTGATCTTCGTCATGGTAGCGTCCCCCTTTCGGCACGGCCCTCGCAAACGTTGCGGAGCGTGGATCCCGACGCCGCTTCCAACCCCGGGCAACGACTGCGGACTGCGGCCTGCCGCCGGCTCCCGCTCCGGCGACGGCGGCTCGAACAGCAGCTTCCATGCCAGAAGCATTGCGGTTCTGTGCGGTCCGCTTCCGTTCCGGGGCGGGGGACCGTGGGGTAAGCCGTCCCCCCGCGCCACGCCCCCCGCGCCACGCCCCCCGCGCCCTTTCGGCCCTCGCCGCTGACACCGGCTCGGGCCGCCAGGACGAATCGGACGGGGGCGCGGGGGGGGGAACTACCTCCTCTCCACGTCGGCGCGGCACTCCGCGGTCAGGTCCTCGATCCGCCCCCGGAGGCACGCCCATTCCCGGCCCTCGCCGGGGGCGACGTGGCCGCAGAAGCGCTCGTAGTCCTGGCCGCAGTCGCCGATGTCGTCGACCGAGGGCGGGGGCGGGGGGGGAGGCGCGATCGCGGCTCGGCATCGCGCGGAGACGTGCGCGCCGCGCCGCAGGACGCACCCCCAGCCGTCGTCGGAGATCCGCCCCTTGCAGAAGCGCACGCTGTCGGCGCGGCACGCGAGCATCCTGTCGACCAGCTTGCGGCAGGCCTCCACGAGGACGGGAGACATCTCCTCCAGGCAGCGCAGCACCTTCTCGGAGCCGCGCTTCTTCAGCTTGAGCGGCTCCCTGCAGTACTTGTCCGCCTCGGCCCGGCAGGCGGTCGCGACGGAGACCTTGGCGATGGCCGGGGTGGGCGCCGGCGACGCGACGGCGACCGCAACGCAGAGCGCGGCGGCGACGGCGAGGGGGCGAGGCATGGCCGATGATAGCATGGGGACCGGAACCCGCCGCACGATCGGAAAGGCCACTCCGGGAGCCCCGCCAGCCCGCGATCGGCCGTCCATTCGATCGGGCGGGCCGCGCTGCGAAGGCGTCTCGCGATATGCCTGCCCGACAACACCGCCGCGACCTCCCTGTGCGTGCGCGACCCGAGGCCGGAGCGGGCGGGTGCGGTGGCGGGGGCGGGCACGGGTACGAGGACGGGCTCGGGTTCGGGGACGGGGACGGGGTGAAGTCGGGCTCGGGTACGGGGATTCCGGGGGGGAAGGAAGAGGGTCAGATGCCGATCGGGCTGCAATCGATGGCGCAGGACGACGCCGATTCGCCTGCCTTGGGGTCGCAGAACTTGTCGCCGCAGGGCTTGCCGCACACCGGCTTGCAGGTCTTGTCCAGGCAGTCCCAGTGGCCGATGCAGTCCACGTTCCAGGCCAGGGCGACGCAGTCGAGGTCGGCCGCGCACTGGGCCGTCCCGACGCGGCAGCCGCACCCCGCGAACAAGGCCCCGCAGAAGCCGGGCTTTCCGGAGACGTCGGTGCAGGCCTCCGGGGCGCACTGGGGGTTCAGCGCAAGGCCGCAGGGGTCGAGCGGGCAGTCCGAGGGGCAATTGGAGGAGTCCTCGCCGGCCGCTGGATCGCACTTGTCGTCCCCGCACGGCTCGCCGCAGGCCTCGTGGCACGTCCAGTCCACGCAGTCCCAGGACCCGTAGCACTTCACGCTCCAGACGCGGCCCAGGCAGTCCTTGTCCGTGGAGCATTCCGCGAGGGCGGGCTTGCAGCCACAG